>JBJOQV010000349.1:0-10231 GCA_046049785.1 Pseudomonadota bacterium | reverse complement strand
GCATGGGCTATGAAGATGTACTGCATGGCGCGCTGCAACCGTCTTATGCACTGTTTCTCACCATCGATCCACGGCTGGTAGATGTCAACGTGCATCCGGCCAAGGCTGAGGTGCGCTTTCGCGACAGCCGCGCCGTGCATGGCCTGGTGGTCAATGCGCTGCGCGCGGCGCTGGCAAGAAGCCCTGGGCAATCTGAAGCGCGCGCGCAAGCTGCGCCGCAGCGAGAAGTATTTACGTATCAACAACCTTGGGCCACACAGGCGCCAATGTTTGCGGCTGAAAAAAGCGCGCCCTATCTCGCCTTCGTGCGCGAAGCGCTGGCCGCGCCCACCGCGCAGGATGACGCGCCTGCGCAGAGCGAGCTCACCTCGCGTTTCGCACAGCAGGCAGCGCAACCAATGCCGAACGAAGACGCGCCGCTTGGCTTCGCGCTTGCGCAGGTGCACGGCACTTTTGTTCTGGCGCAGAACGCGCGCGGTCTGGTGGTCATCGACATGCACGCCGCGCATGAACGTATTTTGTATGAGCAATTCAAGCATGAACTGGATGCGCAGCACGTGCAGTCACAGACCTTGCTGGCACCGGTTGCCGTGCCGATGGATGCGGACATGATGGATGCGGTCACGCGGGAACAAGACGCGATCCGCGCGCTTGGCTTTGAGCTTGCCCCGCTTTCGCACGAGCAGGTGGCTGTGCGCGCCGCGCCACATGCGCTTGCCGGTGGCGATCTGGTCGCTGTAGTACGCGAACTGCTCGCCGAGCTGGCGCAGCACGGCAGCACCCATGTGGTGGAATCCACCCGCAACACGCTGCTCTCGACCATGGCCTGCCATGCCGCGGTGCGCGCGAATCGAACGCTTACTTTGCCGGAAATGAATGCGCTGCTGCGCCAGATGGAAGCAACCGAACGCGCCGATCAATGCAATCACGGCCGGCCGACCTGGGTGCAGTTTTCCATGGCAGACCTGGATCGTCTGTTCATGCGCGGGCGCTGATGTCCGGGCAGACCATTGCGCCTGCGCGCGGCGCAACCGCGCTGCTGCTGACGGTCACGCTGCTCATCGCGCTGCAGCCGCTTTCTACCGATTTATATCTGCCATCGCTGCCTGGGCTGACGCGCTATTTTGATGCGAGCGTGGCCAGTGTGCAGTGGACATTGACGCTGTTCATCCTCGCCTTTGGCATCGCCCAGCTCGTGGCCGGCCCGCTGACTGACCGCTTCGGGCGCCACCCGGTCGCCATCGGCGCGCTGCTGGTGTATTGCGCTGCTTCACTCGCTTGCATGCTCGCGCCGAGCCTGAACTGGCTAATCGCCGGGCGCGTATTGCAGGGTATTGGCGCATGTACGGCGCTGGTATGTGCGCGCGCCATCATCCGCGACAGCTACACGCCGCAAGACGGTGCACGCATGCTGGCCAAAGCCGGCAGCATCATGGCGCTGGCTCCGCTCTTTGGCCCGCTGTTGGGCGGCTTTCTCGAAGCTGCATTCAACTGGCGCGCCGCGTTCGCGGTGTTGACGCTCACGGGTTTTGTTGGCCTGTGGGCCGTGATCACGCAGATTGGCGAAACAAACCAGCACCGTAATCCTCGCGCACTACACGTCGGGCCACTACTGACTAACTACCGCGCGATTGCAGCGCATGCAGGATTTTGGGCTTATACGCTTGCCGTCACCGCGAGCTATGCAGGGCTGTTTGCCTACTTGTCCGGCTCGTCGCCGGTGCTGCAAAAAGTGCTAGGGCTTTCGCCGCCGCAGTTTGGCGTGGGCTTTGCCGCCTGCACTGTAGGTTATCTGGTGGGCACGCTCCTGTGCCGCCGCTGGATTGGCCGCGTGGGCGTGCAGCGCACGATGCAGCGTGGCGCGTTGATTGGGCTGGCCGGCGGCGCAGGACTGGTTGGGCTGGCGCTTGCGGGCGTGCATCACTGGGCTGCGATTTTGGTGCCGCAGGCTGCGTATCTGGTTGCGCATGGCTGCATCCAGCCGTGCGCGCAGGCCGGGTCTGCCGCGCACTTTCCCAAAAACGCCGGTGCTGCCACTGCGCTGATGGGTTTTGTAATGATGATGGTGGCCACCGGAGTGGGCATGTGGATGGGCGGCAGTTTTAACGGCACGGTGTATCCGCTCACATTCACTGTCGGCGCCGCCGCCGTGGCGATGGGTGCGGTGGTCTTTGGTCTGGTGCGCCGTTACGGCGCGCTGCCCGGCTGATGCTGGAGCCGCTGCTTGCGCGCTATGACGCAGTAGCGCTGACCGGCCCCACCGCCAGCGGCAAGTCATCGCTGGCGATGCAGCTCGCACAGCAATTGCTGCTAGAAATCATCAGCATGGATTCTGCGCAGGTTTACCGGGGTATGGATGTAGGCACCGCAAAACCAACGGCGCCTGAACGCGAAGTGGTAATTCATCATCTGATTGACATTCGCGATCCCGCGCAGGCCTACAACGCGGCAGACTTTGCGCGCGATGCGCTCGCGCTGATGCCGCAGATCAAAAGCAGAGCGCGGCTGCCGCTGATCGTCGGCGGCACAATGCTGTACTTCAAAGCACTGACAGAAGGTTTGAGCGATCTGCCCATCGCCGATGAAGCAGTACGCAAACAGATCGAAGACGAAGCAGCCGCGCAGGGCTGGCCGGCGATGCACGCGCAGTTGCAGGCCGTCGATCCAGCCACCGCGGCGCGTCTTGCGCCGGGCGATAAGCAGCGCATCGGCCGTGCGCTGGAAGTATGGCGCGTCAGCGGCGAGCCGTTATCTGCGCATTTTGCGCGCGCCAAGCCGGCAACTGTGCCGCGCATCCTGCATGTATCGATTGAGCCTGAGCGGCAGGTGCGCTGGCACAGAATCGAAGCGCGGCTTGACGCCATGCTGGATGCGGGATTGATCGAAGAGGTGCGCGCCCTGCGCGCACGCGGCGATTTGCACGCGGCCATGCCTTCCATGCGCTGTGTGGGCTACCGGCAGGCTTGGGAGCATCTGGAAGGGGCGACGACCATGCCGCAAATGCGTGAGCGCGCTATTGCCGCCACACGCCAACTGGCCAAGCGGCAGATGACCTGGCTGCGCGCCATGCCCCAGCGCATTACTGTCAACGATCTGCAAAGCCTGCTTACCGCGCTGCAGTAGCGGGTTTTGCCACACGGCGCCCCATGTAGATGTGCAGTTTTGTCACTCTTGATTGGCAAGCTGCGCTGCCGACGTAAACTTGGCACTACACAAATTTGCGCATTTCAGCAGCGCGTTCCGACCCATGGGTTTGACTTTTTTTCTTGGCGTTATTTTCATTCTTGTCGCAGCGGCCTTGTGGGCCGTTCAGCGGCACAAGCGCATCCAGGCCGAGACCCAGCGCCGCGAGGAAGAAAATCTCGTGTTGATGCGCGCCGCCATGACCAACAAAACCGCGCGCGCGGCCGAACAGGCGGCATCCGCAGCACCCGTGAGGTTGCCCGAACCGCCGCGGCCACGCGCGGACACCACGGAACTGAGCGCCGCGCAAGTACTGGCGCAGGCGGGCGCAGAACTGCCGGGCGTGCAGTTTCAGGAAGTGGAAGGCGGGCCGGCCACAGCCGTGCTGGCAGATCAAGCCGCTCTCATTGATGCCGGCGATACCTTTGCGCAGCCCGTTGCACCACCATCGCGGCCACCAGCAGCAAACGGTTTGCCGATGCGCGAGATGGCCATTGCACTGTACGAAGCGCGCGGCTACCGGCGGGAAACCGCGCTGAAAGAAGACGCACCGATTCTATGTTTTCTGCAGCACCGAACCGAGCCGAACCGCGCCTATGGTTTTGTGGCGCTGCAAAGCACCGATCCAGTGGGCCGCGAGCGCGTCAAGGGCATCATGCGCGATCTGCGCGGTGCCGGCCACAAGCGCATCATCATGTACGCATCCGCCGGCTTTGCGCCAGATGCGATTGATCTGGCAGAACCCCTGCGCATCCGCATGTATGGGCCGGCAGAAGTCATGCAAACGCTCACGCAACTGCCGCCGCATGTGCGCCAGCAAGTGATTGATCGCGCCAAGCAGCGCGCCGCTGGTGGCGCAGCAACTAGCGCACGCGTAAATTGAACTGTTCTTACTATAAAGAACAATAGGGATTACAGCTCTTCTACGCAATATCCATGCGGGTTTTGAGCCGTTTTTGCTCGAAAAACCGCATGAATACTGCGTAGTCTGCTTCTAAGTTCAGTTCGCCGCATGGCGACCAGGCTGCGCAAAGAACTCCCGCAACACGCGGCCGGTATGCGATGTTTTGTGCTGCAGCACCTTGGCCAGCGCCCCCTGCACCACCACTTTGCCGCCGCCGCTGCCGCCTTCCGGCCCCATGTCGATCAGCCAATCGGCTTCGGCCATGATGTCCAGATTGTGTTCAATCACCACCACGCTATTGCCAGCTTCAACCAAACGATGCAGCACGTGGATAAGTTTTTCAACATCCGCCATGTGCAGGCCCACCGTTGGCTCATCCAGCACGTACAGCGTGTGCTGCACGGCCTTCATAAACCCAGTCTTGTCCGTGCGCGCCTTGGCCAGCTCTGTCACGAGTTTGATGCGCTGCGCCTCGCCGCCGGAGAGCGTGGGTGAGGGTTGCCCAAGCGTGAGATAGCCCAGGCCGACATCCTGCATCAATTTGAGCGGATGGCTGATGGAAGGCGATGTGGCAAAGAACTCCACCGCATCGTCCACATTCATGCTCAGCACTTCGCCAATGTTCTTGCCGCGCAGCTGCACTTCCAGCGTGGCAGGGTTAAAGCGCTTGCCGCCGCAGGCATCACACAGCACTTTCACGTCCGGTAGGAAATTCATTTCAATGGTGCGCATGCCCTGACCATCGCACACTTCACAGCGGCCTTGGCCGGCGTTGAAAGAAAAGCGGCTTGCCTCAAACCCGCGTGCGCGTGCATCAAACGTATCGGCAAACAGCTTGCGAATCGTGTCCCAAAACCCAATGTAGGTGGCCGGGCAGGAGCGCGGCGTTTTGCCAATCGGCGTTTGATCCACCTCTAGCACGCGCGAAACCAGCGCTGCGCCTTCAATGGATGCGCAGCCGTGCCACGCCGTCTTGCTGCCGCGTGTGGCGCGCTTGGCATCCGCAAGCACGCGCTCGTACAAATTGGCCAGCAGCACATCGCGCGCCAGCGTGCTCTTGCCGGAGCCGGAAACGCCCGTCACCACGCTCAGGCAATCCAGCGGCACGCTGACATCCACCTTCTGCAAGTTATGCAGATCGGCACCTTTCACCTGCAGCATGCGCGCGGCATCCGGCTTGCGCGGCGCATACATCGGATGCGCAAGCGGCTTTTTGAGATAGCGCCCGGTGATGGAATCTTCATGCGCCATCAATTCATCCACCGTACCCTGCGCCATGATGCGGCCGCCGCGCACGCCGCTGCCCGGGCCAATGTCGATCACATGCTGCGCGCGATGAATGGTGTCTTCATCATGCTCCACCACCACCAGCGTATTGCCCTTGCTTTCCAGATTGGACAGCGCATCCAGCAGCACACGGTTGTCACGCGGATGCAGGCCGATGGTCGGCTCATCCAGCACATAGCACACACCTTGCAGATTACTGCCTAGCTGCGCAGCAAGACGAATGCGCTGCGCTTCGCCACCCGAGAGCGTGGGCGCAGCGCGGTCCAGCGTGAGATAGCTGAGTCCCACTTCGTGTAAAAACGACAACCGGCCACGAATTTCTGCCAACGCATCGCGGGCGATTTCTGCTTCACGGTCATTAGGTTTTAGCTTGGTGAAAAAGGACGTTGCTTCTTCCACGCTCATTGCGCCAATCTGCGCCAGATTAGTATCCCGCAAACGCACATTCAATGACACCGGATTCAAACGCTGGCCGTCACACGCATCGCAGACTTCTGTTTCGTATGCATCCGCGCTGACCTCAGATTCGGTAAACGTTCGTTCGCGGCCGCCCTCATCGTCTATCTTTTCCGCATGCACCGCGGCTAGCAACCCGGTGCCCTGGCAGCTCACACACCAGCCCAGCTTGGAGTTGTAGGAGAACATGCGAGGATCAAGCTCCGCATAGCTGGTGCCGCAGGTGGGGCACGCGCGCTTGACGCTGAACACCCGCACCTGCAGCTTGGCGGTGATGCCCAGCGGATCGCCGCGGTTGAGCGCATCTGTCAGCCGCTGCAGGCCTTCGGCCACATGCACCACGCCTTTGCCGTACTCCAGCGCCTTGGCGAGCGCGTCGCGTAGCTGCGCTTCGGTATCAGCGCTCACAATCAAATCGGCGACCGGCAGCTCAATCGTGTGTTCCTTGAAGCGGTCCAGTCGCGGCCAGCGCGCGGTGGGGAAAAAACTACCGTCCACCCGCAGATGCGTATAGCCCTTGCCCGCGGCCCATTTGGCCAGATCGGTGTAGTAGCCCTTGCGCGCGAGCACCAGCGGCGCGAACACGCCGACGTGCTGGCCCGCATAGTCAGCCATGATCTGTTTGGCCATAGCATCCAGCGTTTGCGGCACGATGGCAGTGCCATCATTGGGGCAGTACTGCACGCCCAGCTTCACAAACATCAGCCGCAGAAAATGATGCAGCTCGGTAACGGTGGCCACCGTGCTTTTTTTGCCGCCACGGCTCACGCGCTGCTCAATTGCCACCGTGGGCGGTATGCCGTAGATCGCATCCACATCCGGCTTGCCGGCGGGCTGCACAATGCTGCGCGCATAGGCGTTCAAGCTTTCCAAATAACGGCGCTGGCCTTCATTGAAGAGAATATCAAAGGCGAGTGTGGATTTGCCGGAGCCGGATGGGCCGGTGATCACTGTGAAGGTGTTGCGAGGAATATCAACATCAATGTTCTTGAGATTATGTTCGCGCGCCTTGCGGATCTGGATCTGCAGCGGTTTGCCGTGATCGACAGCATGCGCAGCGTAGGACGCGCGCGGCTCTTGCACCTTGAACCCGCCCGACTGCCCGAGCTGCTTTTCGTACTGCGCCAGCGCACGGCCGGTATGCGAGCTTGCATTACCCATCACTTGCTGCGGCGTACCCACCGCGACTATCTGCCCGCCACCGTCGCCGCCTTCAGGCCCAAGATCAATCAGCCAATCTGCAGCGCGAATCACATCCAGGTTGTGTTCAATCACCATCAACGAATGCCCCGCATCCATCAGCTTGCGGAAGGCACGCAACAGCTTGGCGATATCATCAAAATGCAGACCTGTCGTAGGCTCATCAAACAAGTACAGCGTGCCGCGCGAGATGACGTTTTTCTTTTGCACTACTTCGGCCAGAAAGCCGGCCAGCTTCAGGCGCTGCGATTCGCCGCCAGACAACGTGGGCACCGGCTGGCCGAGCTTGACATACTCCAGCCCCACATCACTCAAGGGCTGCAGCACACGCTTGATTTCCGTATCACCCTCAAATACAGCGAGCGCCTCTGAAACTGTGAGATTGAGAACATCGGAAATCGAATACTGCTTGCCGAACCCCGTGAGCTTGACTTCGCGCACTTCGCTTCTGAAGCGCGTGCCATCGCAATCCGCGCAGCGCAGGTACACATCGCTGAGAAATTGCATCTCGATATGCTCAAATCCCGTGCCACCGCAGGTGGGGCAGCGGCCATCGCCACTGTTGAAGCTGAAAGTGCCTGCGGTGTAGCCACGCTGCTTGCTTTCTGCCAGCGCGGCAAAGCGGCTACGCACAGCATCCCAGCCGCCCACATAACTCACCGGATTGCTTCGCGCCGTTTTACCGATGGGCGATTGGTCCACAAACACAATATCGTCAATCTGCTCGGCGCCAAGCACCGCATCACATGCACCCGGCGCTTCAGTCGGCTTGCCCTTGGCGCGTAGCAGCGCGCGGTGCAGCACTTCATCCATCAACGTCGATTTGCCTGAGCCAGATACACCAGTGATTACCACAAAGTGGTGCAGCGGCAGCTCGACATCCACGTCCTTAAGATTGTGTTCCCGCGCCCGCTGTACCAGCAGCTTGGGCCCGGCAATACTGCCGCTGGCCAGCACGCGCGGCGGGCGCGCAGCCAGACCGGAATCCGCCCGCTTCTCACCGCGCAGGTAGGCAGCAGTGAGCGTATCAGCCTGCATGACCTGCCGTGCGTCGCCCCAATACACGATATTGCCGCCACGCTCGCCAGGGCCGGGCCCGATGTCGAGCAACTTGTCTGCCGCAAACATCACCTGCGGATCATGCTCCACCACTACGAGTGAATTGCCTGCGTCACGCAAGCGCTGCATCACGCCGATAATGCGATCCATGTCGCGCGGATGCAGGCCAATCGAAGGCTCATCCAGCACGAACAGGGTGCCGGTGAGCGATGTGCCCAGCGCGGTCGTGAGATTGATTCGCTGCACTTCGCCGCCCGACAGCGTGCGGCTTTGCCGGTCCAGTGTGAGATAGCCCAGCCCGACATCACAGAGGTACTTCAAGCGCGCGCGCACCTCTTCCAGTACCAACTCGCCGGCTTCATCCGCATTGCCGGCAATACGCAGACCATCAAAGAATTTGCGCAAACGATCGATCGGCAACAACATCAGATCGTGCAGATTCAGGCCCGCTAGGGACTGCAAAATCGCATCCGAAAACTTTGCTGCGACCGGCTTGTAGCGCTTGTAATCACTGCCCGCGAGCGCTTGCGCCACATCGGCCGACGAACCGACGCGCCACAGCAGCACGTCGCCCTTGAGCCGTTCGCCTTTACATACATCGCACGGCGTGTAGGCACGGTATTTGGACAGCAGCACACGAATGTGCATCTTGTAGGCTTTGCTTTCCAAGTAGGCAAAGAAGCGGCGCACGCCAAAATATTCTTGCTCCCACTTGCCCTTCCAGAGCGTGCTACCTTCCAGCACCCAGGTCTTGTGCTCTTCAGAAAGTCTGTGCCACGGCGTGTCCAGCGCAATGCCTTCTTTTTCGCCGTGCCGGATCAGATCGTCCTGGCATTCTTTCCAGGCGGCAGTTTGAAACACTTTCACCGCACCTTGTCGCAGCGTTTTGTTGGCGTCTGGAATCACCAGGCCAAAATCAATCCCGATCACGCGGCCAAAACCGCGGCAGGTGTCGCACGCACCAATCGGCGAGTTGAAGCTGAAGTGGCTGGGCGTAGGCTGGCTGTAGTCAATGTCACAGCTGGCGCAGTGAAACTTACTGGAGTAGCGCTGCGTTGTTACTCCCTCTCCCTCGACGGGAGAGGGTTGGGGTGAGGGTGAATCTCCGTGTGACTCGAGCGTGGGATAGCAATGCAAATCAAGCTTGCCATGCCCCAGCCGCAAACCTGCTTCCAATGCTTCCAGCAAGCGCTGCTGATCGATAGAAGAAAGGCGAAAGCGGTCAACGAGCACGTCAAGCACCTGAACGGTTTCCGTTTTTTCTTTTTTCTTCGCCGCCTTGGTCTTCGCCGCAGCTTCGCTCACCACAGTCATCTGCCGGCGCGCAAACACTTTGGTGTAGCCCTGCACGGCAAGATGCTGCTCGATTTCGGTTTCTGAAAAATTCTGCGGCACCTGCACGGCAAAGGTAATCGCCACGCGCGTTTCTTGATCCATCGCGCGCAGCCGAGTGGCAATCGATGCAGCCGTATCCTGCTGCACGCGCGCGCCGCAGCCTTTGCAGTACAAATCTGCCAGGCGGGCGAACAGCAGTTTTAGATGGTCGTTCAGCTCCGTCATCGTGCCAACGGTAGAGCGGCTGGTGCGCACGGGATTGGTTTGATCGATGGCAATTGCCGGCGGCACGCCTTCGATCCGGTCAAGCTGCGGGCGATCCATACGGTCCAGAAACTGCCGCGCATACGGGCTGAAAGTTTCGACATAGCGCCGCTGGCCTTCAGCATATAGCGTGTCAAACACCAGCGAACTTTTGCCGGATCCGGAAACTCCGGTCACCACCACCAGCTCACCGGTGGGGATGTCGAGATCCAGATTCTTGAGGTTGTTCTGGCGCGCGCCGCGTATCTTGATGGCGCGGCCCAGGTAGGTAGAGGAGTTGTCTTGTTCTGCCATGAAATATGTCCTGCAACATTCCATGGTACCCAAACTTCATGACAGCTTTTGACAGCAGGCTTAGGGCCAATTGCCGCAGGTTTTGGAAAGGCTCTACGCAATATCCATGCGGGTTTTCAGCCGTTTTTGCTTCAAGAAGCGCATGGATATTGCGTAGTCACTTGTAGACAATGTCGCGAAGGAACAATGAAATCTGCGGTACGTAGGTAATCACCATCAAGCATGACAGCACCACGCCCACAAACGGGA
>JBJOQV010000348.1:0-2560 GCA_046049785.1 Pseudomonadota bacterium | reverse complement strand
GCCACGTGCTGAATGCCGGCGTTGTCTACCAGAATGTCTACGCCGCCAAACGTGCTTTCTGCAAAGCGCACCATCTGCGCGATCTCTGCGGGTTTGCTCATATCCGCGCCGTGATACGCGGTTTTCACTTTGTACTGCGCGGCGGTGTCTTTTTGCAGCTTTTCAATCTCTGCCGCGTCGCCAAAGCCGTTAAACACAATATTTGCGCCTTGCGCGGCCAGCGCATGTGCAACGCCCAGCCCAATGCCGCTGGTGGAGCCGGTGATCAGCGCGGTTTTGCCTGAAAGAAATGCCATAAGAAATGTTCCGGTAAAGTTGCGGGTGTTGCAGCGCAGTATAAGACCGCGTACAGGACTAAAACCGCATGCTTTCCCACCCTGAACCACGCCATCACACCGTTCAATGCGCGTCGCCCGGCGGCCTGCATCACATGGCCTATGTGGAGTGGGGCGATGCCGCCAACCCTGATGTTCTCATCTGCGTACACGGCCTTTCGCGCGTAGGGCGTGATTTTGACCGATTGGCCAAGGCGCTGGCCAATCGGTACCGCGTGGTGTGCCCTGACGTGGTGGGCCGCGGCGCCTCCGGGCGGCTTGCCAACCCGCTGCTGTACGGTGTACCGCAGTATGTGAGCGATATGGTCACGCTGATCGCGCGGCTTGATGTGCCGCAGGTGGATTGGTTTGGCACCAGCATGGGCGGGCTGATTGGCATGAGCCTTGCCGGCCTGCCAGATAGCCCGATTGCACGCGGCCGCAAGCTGCTCATCAACGACGTAGGCCCCACACTTGACCCCGCGGCGCTTACGCGCATCGGCCAGTACATCGGCGTGCCGCGCACATTTGCCAGTGTGGAAGAAGCCACCGCCGCCATCAAAATCACCAGCGCGTCGTTTGGGCTGCGCACCGAAGCGCAGTGGCGCGAGCTGGCCGGGCTTGTCATTCGCAAAAACGATGATGGCACCTGGCGCCTGCACTATGACATGCGCATTGGCGATGCATTTCGCGCTGTTACGCCTGAGCAGGCGCAGGCGGGTGAACAGGTGCTTTGGAATCTTTGGGCCAACATCAAGGCTGACACGCTGGTGGTGCGCGGCGAGCAGAGCGATCTGCTCAGCCCCGCCACGCTGCAGCGCATGCTGGACACCAACCCGCTGGCAGCATCGGCAGAGATCGCCGGCGCGGGTCACGCGCCCATGTTTTGGGACGAAGACCAAATTCAAATCGCAAAACAGTTTTTCCTCGGAGGCTCGTAATGTCAGAAATCAAGCGTTTTGGTGTAGGCGCGCGCATGTGCGAAATGACGGTGCACAACGGCACGGTCTACCTGGCCGGGCAGATTGCCGAGAAAACCGCTGGGCAGGACATTGTGGCGCAGACCATGGAGGTGCTGGCCGCAATTGATTCATTGTTGGAACAAGCAGGCTCGCACAAGAGCAAAATCCTGCGCTGCCAGATCTTTTTGGCCGATTTGGCCGACTTTGCCCGCATGAATACCATTTGGGAGGCCTGGGTCGTGCCCGGGCACACCCCAGCGCGCGCCACCGTCCAGGCTGCCCTGGCCAAGCCAGAGTGGCGGATTGAAATCGTTGTCACTGCAGCGGTATGAGCTTGTTGGCATCGCCAGGTGCCAACCGCATGCCCCTTCTCCCGTACACGGGAGAAGGCGGGGGATGAGGGCAACCCCCGTTGCCGCGCTCAGAACAAAAGCACCAGCCCCAGCCAATCCCGCCCGCGCCACACCCCACTTGCTGCCCCGCACAAGAGGGATACAATGAATCGCATCAAGTTGCCAACGAGCGCGAACACGGTTGATTCGCGGCAGAGCAACAATCAGGGCAGAGGAGACAGGCATCATGGCAATTGGCAACGGGCGAGCAAAACCACAGTCGCGCTTGATCAAGAAGTACCCTAACCGGCGCTTGTACGACACCCAGACCAGCACCTACATCACCCTTGAAGACGTCAAGCAACTGGTATTGGACGCAGAAGAATTCAAAGTCGTCGATGCCAAGAGCAACGAAGACCTCACGCGCTCCATCCTGCTGCAAATCATTCTGGAAGAAGAAGCCGCCGGCGCCCCCATGTTCTCCGCGCCCGTGCTCTCCAACATGATCCGCTTCTACGGCCACGCCATGCAAGGCGTGATGGGGCCGTTTCTTGAAAAGAACATCCAGACCTTTCTGGAAATTCAAAACAAGATGACCGATCAAACCAAAAACATGTACGACCCAAAATCATTCGGCCCCGAAGCCTGGACCCAGTTCATGAACGGCCAGGCACCCATGCTGCAAAACATGATGAGCAACTACATCGAACAGAGCAAGAACATGTTCGTGCAAATGCAAGAGCAAATGAATAGCCAGAGCAAAAATATGTTCGGGAATTTTCCGTTTACCGGGACGGAAGGTAAGCGCTAAGTTTTCTGCTCGCGTGCTGTGTGACTGAAAAAGCCCGCCGCGCGACGAGTGGCCGCCCGCCAGTGGCCACCTCTTGGCGCACGTAGCTGCGCGCGCAAGCGCGCAGAGCCTTCATCAACCCACCCGCAGTGGCCTCTATGC
>JBJOQV010000347.1:0-3926 GCA_046049785.1 Pseudomonadota bacterium | reverse complement strand
GCGCTGCGCAAAGAAAAACGTCAGCCAGTTGGCGGTGGCGTACATCTTGTCTTCATGCCCCGGCGATGCGGCGTTCCAATCGTTGATGGACAGGCCACTACGCATCTGCAACAAATGCCGCAGCGTGATGGCGTCAAACACTACGCGCTGCTGCGGTGTCACGACATAGTCGGCAAAGAACGCAGACACCGGCATGTCAATCGATGCAATCTCACCCGAGGCCAGCGCAATGCCAAACAGCAAGCCGGTGATCGATTTGGTGGATGACCGCAGATCAAACACGGTCTTCTCATCGGCATCAAAATAGCTTGCGTAGACCACGCGGTTATCACGCGCGATCAATATGGCTTGGACAGCGCTTTGGCTGCGGTCTGCGGCGCGAGCCGCGGCAGCGTCGATTTCGGAGGGCTGTGCGAAGTTCTCTTGCTTCACGGACACCACTGTGTGAACCTTTGCCGGCGCAGATGTGCAGCCTGCCTGGGCAGCAATGCCGCCAGTCAAGACAAGGAACATCAGCAGCATTCGCAGACGCGGTTTCATCTTTAGACGACAAGAATCGAGTGCCTTGCAAAGTAGCAAGAATTTCTGTAAAACAGAAATAAATATCTGTAAGGAAGAGAAACCTTTGACCCAAGAATTCAGCGAATCGGTGCGCGCGCCCAAACCGGATGCGCAGATACAGCGCGTGTCTGCCGTGCTGGCGTGGACGCTGATCATCCTTGCCGCGGCGCTGTTTGTTGGCTCGCTCATTAACCTGCTGCGTCTGGATGATGCGCAGATGTTGCGTGCTGCCGGCATCGGTGGTGAGGCGCTGCGCCAAGCGCAACTGGTACCGCTGCCCGCGGTGACGCGTGCTCTTGTCATTGCATCCAGTCTGCTGCCCGTGGTGCTGCTGTGTGCGGCGCTGCTGTTTTTGCGCAGCACTTTTTTGCAGTTCGCACAGGGCGCTTATTTTTCCTCGCGCGCGATTGCCGGGTTGCGCCGCTTTGCCCTGATGATCGGGTTCATGGGCGTGACGTACATCCTGCTTTCGCCGCTGCACAGCGTGCTGCTGACCATGGGCAACGGCCCAGGGCACAAGCAGCTCGTGCTTTCGATCACCTCATCGCATGTGATGTCGATCGTGGTTGCCGTGTGTGTCTGGGTCGTGGCCTGGGTGATGGGCCACGCCGCATCGCTGCAAGAAGAAAACCGGCAGTTCATCTGACACCATGCCGATCATTGTGACCCTGGATGTCGTGCTCGCGCAGCGCAAGGTCAAATCCAAAGACCTGGCGCAGTACATTGGCATCACCGAGGCCAATCTGTCCCTGCTCAAGCAAGGCCATGTGAAAGGCGTGCGCTTTGACACGCTGGAAAAAATTTGCGAGTACCTGGACTGCCAGCCAGGCGATTTGTTTATCTACACCCCGTCGCGCAAGGTACGCCGTGCGGCGTACTAGTGCATTGGCGGCGTTGATGCTGGCAGGCGCGGCGGTTGCTGCGCCACCGCCTTGCAGCGTGGTCAAGACCGATTGTCCTCAAGCCGCAAAGCCCTATGTGAAGCCGGCCACACCCAAGCAAGACCTTGATCAGCGGCTACAAGCCGGGCAAGAACGCCTGGCCGGCACTGCGCCGCCCAGTAGCGGCAGCGCGCAAACGATTGGTTTGATCGTGGTTGAAGGCCAGAGCGAACCTGCGCTGGGCAACGTGGTGAAAGGCGCGTTTGAACGTTACCTGGGCCCCGCGCCGCGCGTTGGCACAGAAACCTGGGTGCGAGATGATGGCGCCATTTGCTCCGTCAACCATAACTGCCGCGGTTTGTTCTGCGGCGTGATGTGCACGGCAGGTGCGGGCAGTCTGGGCAACCGCAAGTTGCCCGATGGCAATTCTGGTATCAACATCATTCAGCGCTAGGTTTAGCGGCGGGCGCGCGCAGCACCAGCCACAGCGCCGCCGCAATTAGCGCGCCGCCGGCCGCATGCGCCCACGACAAAGTTTCCGCCAAAAATAGCGCGCCCCACAGCACGCCAAACAGCGGAATCAAAAAAGTGACTGTGAGCGACTTGACCGGGCCTATGTCTGCAATCAATCGAAAGTACAGAATGTACGCAAGCCCGGTGCAGACAATGCCCAGCGCAGCCATGGCGGCCCACACGGCGGGGTTGCCCCAACTGGAGGGCTCGCCCGCCGGCATGTTCAGCACAAACAGCGGCGCCAGTGCAATGGATGCGCCCACCTGGCTGAACAGCGCCACTTGTTTGCTGTCCAGCCCCGCCGTTAAGCGGCGCGCAAGAAAGCCCGCCATTCCATAGCAAAACGTTGCAATCAAACATGCGCCTGCGGCCAGCAGTACCAGCGGCGTCGCCGCTACCGGCCCGGCCTGCGTCAGCACCGCAACGCCGGCCATGCCGATGGCCACGCCGGCAAGCTTGCGCAGCGTCAGCGTTTCGCCAAACGCCGCCGCGCCCACCAGCACGCCCATCAGCGGCGTGGTCGCATTCAAAATGGCGGAATATCCCGCGGGCAGATGCTTGGCAGCAAACGCGTACATCGCAAAAGGCACTGCGGAGTTCACCACACCCACCAGCATCGCGCCCCGTGTTTGCTTATCCCACCGCCAGGCGCTGCGCAGCACAAGCAGAATCACCGCCAGCGACGCGGCTGCAAGCAGCGTGCGAAAAAACGCAGTCGGCAGCGTGCCCAACACCGGCGCGGCCACCCGCATGAATAAAAAACTTGCACCCCACAGAGCGGAGAGTGTGATGAGGCGGATGATGTCGGCAGGGCGCATGTTTTAAGAGAAATCGTGAATCGAGTACGCAATATCCATGCGGGTTTTCAAGCGTTTTTGGCTCAAAACCCGCATGGATATTGCGTGACGTAACTAGAAATGCACCTTAAACCGCTGCTGCAACGTCTTGAGATTGGCGCACGGCAGCGCCGCTCCACTCCCGCCCCAGCAGCGTGATCTTGCGCGACAGGCCCCATGCATAACCGCCCAGCGCGCCGGATTCACGGATCACGCGGTGGCAGGGGATCAGCACGCTCACCGGGTTGCTGCCCACCGCCGTGCCCACCGCGCGCGCGGCCTTGGGCTTGCCGATCAGGTGCGCAAGATTGCCATACGTGGTCACGCGGCCCGGCTCAATCGCCAGCAGCGCCTGCCACACCTGAATCTGGAAATTGGTGCCGCGCACATGCAGTGGCAGCGCGTGGTCACCGCACACCACTGGGGCGATGCGCGCTGCGATGGCCACATCGTCGCGCTTAAGCACAGCACCAGGCCATTGCGCGGCGAGCATTGCCTCAAACTCGCGCGGGTGCGCGGCATCTGCAAACACCAGCGCGCAAATACCCTGGCCGGTCCATGCCGCTGCGGTGGCGCCCAGCAGCGATTGAAAGCAGCCCCACGTGAGCGTCATGCCCGCCCCCAGGCCGCGCACTTGCGAGGGCGTGAGGCCATCCAACTTTACAAACAAATCCTGCAGACGCGATGGGCTGGACAGGCCCGATTCGTAGGTGGCATCCAGCGTGCTGGCGCCTGCTGCGAGCAGCCCGCGGGCGTGATTGCGCGTGACGACTTCCACAAAGCGTTTGGGCGATACACCGGCCCATTCTGTAAACACGCGCTGAAAATGCGTTTCAGACAAATCGGCCACGCGCGCGAGCTGGGCCAGATCGGGCTGCTCGTCAAAATGCTCGACGATGTAGCCAATCGCGCGGGTGATTTTGTCATGCTGCGGTGCATGTAGCTGCATTGGCTGCAGATGACGGTTGTGTGAAGATGCGGCGGGTTCAGTCAGCATGAATGCAGTCTAGCCAAGTCTTTTGGGCGATGCATTCCGAATCTTGCTGCCCGCGTAGCCAAATCCCCCGCGCGCATTGGCCGTACACTTGCGTTTTTCGTCAGTTTGCTCAAAAGGCACGGCCATTCGCTTTCGCTT
>JBJOQV010000346.1:0-3463 GCA_046049785.1 Pseudomonadota bacterium | reverse complement strand
TATTGATTTGCGGCGACGAACCGCGGGCTAGAGAACCACTGCGGTAGCTCAGCGCGCCTAATGCAGCCCGGGTCGCACAGGCAACATCTGCGGCGGAGCGCTGCGATCCGGCGGAATCTCGAGCTGGGTGAACATCGCCACATCAATCAGCTCCGGCCGGCCCACATAGAAACCCTGCACGGAATCGCAGCCGAGCGTGCGCACCGCTTCAAACTGCTCCACCGTCTCCACACCTTCCGCGCATACCTTCATGCCCAGCGAATGCGCCAGCGCAACGATGGCCTGCGAGATATCCCGGTCACGCTGTGCGCCGGTCAAACGCTGGGTGAAGATGCGGTCGAGTTTGATGTGAGTTGCCGGAATGTTCTGCAGGTGGCTGAGGCTGGAATAGCCGGTACCAAAATCATCCAGCGCGATCAAAAATCCGGCCGCGCGCAGGCGCCGCAGCTCATCCAGGATATGGGCTTTTGCGTCGGACATGGCCTGCTCGGTCAGCTCAATCATGATCTGCGCAGGCTGTATCTGCAGGCTTGCTACCCGGTTGATCAGCCAGGTGACAAATATGCCGCCGGCCAGTTGGCGCGGAGAAACGTTAATGGCCATGATGGGCACGCGTGCGCCAGCGGCGCGCTGCGTCATGGTGGCCAGTATGCTAAGCGCCTGCTGCGCGACCCATTGACCGATGTCCTCGATCATTCCCGTCTCTTCGGCGACCGGAATGAATTCGCCGGGCGATTGCAGGCCCTGCACTGGATGAATCCAGCGCACCAACGCTTCATGGCCGGCGGGCTCATTGCGGCGCAAATCCCAGATTGGTTGCAGCGCCAGTGCGAGTTGGTCGTTTTTCAGAGCGAGCCGCAAGTCGGCCTCTACGCGCAGGAGGCGCGTAACTTTCTCATGCATCGCGCCGGAGAACACTACGGTTTGGCCGTTGCCCACGCGCTTGGATTCGTACATCGCCAAGTCGGCGTCGCGCAAGGCGTCATCGGCGCGGGTGTAACCGAAGCGGCCAAACGTAATGCCAAAACTGGCGCTGATACTGGTTTCCAGGCCCGCCACGGTCAATGGCTCGGCAATACTGCGCGACAGACGCTGTGTCAGTTCAAGCGCGTCGGTGTCCGAAGCAAGCTGTTGCAGCAGAATCGCAAACTCGTCCCCGCCAAACCGTGCCACAACGTCATGATCACGCACGTTGCTGCGCAGCCGGTGCGCGACCTTGACGAGCAGCTCATCGCCGGCGGCATGCCCGAGTGAATCATTGATCAGCTTGAAACGGTTGAAATCCAGCATCACCACGGCGAAGCGGTAGTTTGAATCGCGGCTGCTCAATGCAATTGCGTTTTGCATCGCCTCCATCAGATACGGGCGGTTCTTCAGCCCGGTCAACGGATCGTGGAACGCGAGAAACTGCAATTTGCTTTCGGAAATGCGGCGCGCAGTGACATCGTTGATCTGCAGAATCAACGAGCGCTTGCCCTGCGCATCGGTTTCAAACACCGATACGGTAGCGTGCACCCAGCACTCGCGCGGCTGCGTGCATTCAAGCCGCAACTCTTGCGTAAACGGCTTGGACGAATCTTGCCGCCAGCGCGCATACGCTTCGTTGAATGCTGGCCATGACTCGATCGACAAATATTGTTTAACCGAGCGGGCAACGCTGCGGCCGGTTAGCTCGCCCGTGATTGCGGCAAAGGTTTCATTGACCTGGACCACATTCAGATCTTCATCGATCAGCGCCAAACCAATCGCGGCTTTGTCGAACGCCTTGTGAAATTTTTCTTCACTGGCCGCGAGCTGCTTAAGATAGTCTTCAGATGTCTTTAACTGCAGCACCCGCGCCTGTACGGTGCCAAAGTAGTAGTGCAAACTAGAAGACACCAACAACACAATCAGCGCGCCGACCAGTAATGCGACAATGCCCAGCTTTTCTACCGAAATAAACAACAGGCCCGCGAGCGCGGCGGCCACGCACAGCATGATGCCGTGCCAATAAGAGCTTTGAAACCATTCCGCCAAGTCTGCCGGTTTATGCGCCTTGAGTCGGAAGATGGTATCGATCACAAAGCTGTGCACAAAGAAGTACACGCACGCGGCAACGAGCAAACTGCCTAGTGCAGCCTCTGCCAGACCCAGCCCCGTGCCGGCGAGCCAATCGCGAGTAGATACAAGCGCAAGGCCGGCGAGCGCCATGGCCAAGGCGCAAACCGCCGGCGAGCCTAAGCGGCTCGTCCAGCGCTTGGAGGCGCGCATCGCGGCAGCAAAGCTTTCAATCGCGGTAGCCACTACCGCAGCGGCGGGGCCGGCAATCGCGAGAATTAGAAATAAGAACAGGTCAGACGCGGAAAACGCGTCTGCCGTGCCAGGCTGTTTTATGGGGAAGAAACTCGCGGCCACGGCACACAATGTGCCTACTGCGCATTGCAAGAGCAAATCCTGCGGCAGCATCCGCAGGCCGGCAAGCCCCCAAGCGATCACCGCCGCACCGGTGAGTGCAGAGATAACCCACACCGCTTTAGCGGCGGGTGGGTAGTCGCGCATATTGATCACGTTGTGTACGCCGTTAGGATTGCGCAGCGAATCGGATCATGGCTCACCAGCCCAGCTTGAAGCACGCGTTTCGATCACGCGGGTCTGGCCCGCCTCGGCCATCACCTTACCGGTACCGGCGGTCAGCCCCTCGGCCATCACCTTGCCTACACCGGCACTGTGGCCGTCCTTAAACACTACGCCTTCACCCAACGCCGAAGACGACGAGGCTTGTAAAGCGCCGCTGCGCACTGTCAATGCTTCAGCCATTACGCGCCCCACACCTTGACTTACACCGTTGGCGAGGTTAAGGGTCGAAGTAAACACGCCCGTGCCCAGCGCAGCGTTGCTCTCACCGGTCAGGCCGCTGGTGTTAACCAAGTTCACGGTGGATAGCACGCCGCTATAAGGCGCAGCTTCCTGGATGTAGCGGAAGTACAAGGGCGTGAAGTCTGCCGCATACGGCACTGGCCACTCGGTGATCTGGTAAGTCCGCACGCGGTCGCGCACCCACAGTAGACGCGGATCGTAAAACGCTTGGTAGTGCGTGAGGAGCGGCGCACCCGCTAACACATAGGAACCGCCCGCAAAAACCAAGCGGCTCCACTCGACATTTTCATTGTTCAGATTGGACGCTGGGGCTGGCAGGCTTTTGCCGGGCGCCAACAGCGAATCCCCCACACGGATGCGATTGGAGCGGACGGCGCTAGCAATGTCGGTGCGCAGCGCCTGGGCGATTTTCACCGCGCCCTCAACATTCAATTGGCCCGCGCCTTGCTGAACCAAGTTCGCGCCGCGCAATGGCTGCGCGCTGTATTGCAGCACAGCTTTGATCAGCGGCGGGGTCAGTCCAGGATTGGCCTGTAGCATCACCGCTGCTGTCCCGGCTACTGCGGGCGCCGCCACCGAAGTGCCTGATAGCCGCATCACACCGCGG
>JBJOQV010000345.1:0-3383 GCA_046049785.1 Pseudomonadota bacterium | reverse complement strand
ATCCGGTCTAATTCAACAATTTGTGAATTCATGGCATAAGTATTCACGAAACGCATTTTTCGCGCAATAAAAGTGCGTCTAAGACCAGAATCAGGGAGGAATTTGCAATGAAACTGCGCGGCGATGCGCCTACACTTTCGCCTTTGACCACACGTTTTTTCAAAGGCCGCCCATGACCAGCAAAGCCGCATTCACCCCCTGGGAAAATCCAATGGGCACCGATGGATTTGAGTTCATCGAATACGCCGCGCCTGACCCAGTGGCGATGGGCAAGCTGTTTGAGAGCATGGGCTTCAAGGCGATTGCAAAGCATCGCCACAAAAACGTATTGCTGTACCGCCAAGGCGGCATTAACTTCATCGTCAACGCCGAGCCGGACAGTTTTGCGCAGCGCTTTGCGCGCCTGCACGGCCCCAGCATTTGCGCGATCGCGTTTCGCGTCAAGGACGCGGCGGCCGCGTATGCGCGCGCTCTGGATCTGGGCGCCTGGGGGTTTGATTCCAAGAGCGGGCCGATGGAGCTGAATATTCCCGCAATCAAAGGCATCGGCGATTCGCTGATCTACTTTGTCGACCGCTGGAAAGGCAAAGATGGCGCTGCGGCAGGTGCCATCGGCGACATCGATATCTACGACGTAGATTTTGTGCCGCTTGACCGCGCCAGCGCCGCGCAAGACATCAAGCATGCGGGTGTGGGGCTGCAGATGGTGGACCATTTGACGCACAATGTGCACCGCGGCCGCATGAAGGAGTGGGCCGATTTTTACGAGCGCCTGTTTAACTTTCGCGAAGTGCGCTACTTCGATATCGAAGGCCAAGTCACCGGCGTAAAGAGCAAGGCCATGACCAGCCCGTGCGGAAAAATCCGCATCCCGATCAACGAAGAAGGCGGCGAGAAGGCCGGCCAAATCCAGGAATATCTGGACGACTATCACGGCGAAGGCATCCAGCACATCGCGCTAGCCTCGGGCGACATTTACCAGACCGTGGAAAAGCTGCGCGCCACCAGCGTGGTATTCCTGGACACGCCGGACACGTATTACGAGCTGGTGGAAAAGCGCTTGCCCGGCACCGGCGAAGACATTGCACGCCTGCACAAAAACTATATTTTGATGGACGGCGCGCCGGGCGGTGGTCGTTTGCTGCAGATCTTTACCAAGACCGTGATTGGCCCGATTTTCTTTGAGATCATCCAGCGCAAAGGCGATGAAGGTTTTGGCGAAGGTAACTTCAAAGCGTTGTTTGAGAGCATTGAGCTGGACCAGATCCGCCGCGGCGTGGTGACCGCTTAGGTTTCCCTCCCCTGCGCGCAGGGGAGGGTTAGGGTGGGGTTCGCACAATCAATGCCGCTGCTGCAAAAGAACACACAAGCATTTGCCAAATCGCTGCGCAAACAGCCCACTGATGCGGAGTTGGCGTTGTGGCAACGGCTTCGCGGCCAGCAACTCGGTACAAAATTCAGGCGGCAATACCCGCTTGGTTCTTATATCGTAGATTTTGTGGCGCTAGATGTTCGATTGGTTGTTGAACTCGATGGCGGCCAACATGCAAGCGAGCGGTCGTACGATCAAGCAAGAACAGACTATCTCCAGCATCTGGGCTATCGCGTTTTACGCTATTGGAACAATCAAGTGCTTGGTGAGACGGAGGCCGTTTTGAACGACATTGCAGCGAACTTAGAACCCCACCCTAACCCTCCCATGCGCGCAGGGGAGGGTACCGATGACCGGGTCACCAGCGTTAAACCCGCCACCTACGGCGAGTCCACCCGGCCGCCACGCGGCGACTACTCTACCGCGCGCAGCGATTACACCTGTGCGCAAAATTGGCGCGCTTACACCGCGGCCGAGCACGACCGCTACCGCCGCCTGTATGCAGACCGCTTTGCCAAGCTGCCCGCACTGGCCTGCAACGAGTATCTGCAAACGATGCACATGCTCGATGCCGGGCAGGAAATTCCGCACTTTGAGGCCGTGTCAGAGACACTGCGCAAAACCACCGGCTGGGAGCTGGCCGGCGTGCCGGGCTTGATCCCGGAAGAAGCGTTTTTCTCGCTGCTGGCAAACCGGCGCTTTCCGATCACCACCTGGCTGCGCACCGAAGAAGAGTTCAACTACATCGTTGAGCCCGACTGCTTTCATGATTTTTTTGGCCACGTGCCGCTGCTGTTCAACCCAATGTTTGCCGACTACATGCAAGCGTTTGGCAAGGGCGGCCTGAAGGCCGACGGGCTGCATGCGCTGGAATATCTGGCGCGCCTGTATTGGTACACGGTGGAGTTCGGCCTGATCAACGCCGCCGATGGGCTGAAAGTCTATGGCGCCGGCATTCTGTCTTCCGGCTCGGAGCCGCAGTACGCCTTGTTTGATCCAAAGCCGCAGCGCATTGGGTTTGATCTGATGCGCGTGATGGCCACGCGCTACAAGATCGACGATTTTCAGCACACCTACTTTGTGATCGACAGCTTTGAGCAGTTGTTTGAAGCTACTGCGCCGGATTTCACGCCCTACTATGCGCAGCTTGCGAGCGGGCCAACGTACGATGCCAGCACGCGCCTACCTGCTGACCGGCTGTTTGCGCCGCGCCCGCTAGGCTGATTCCCTGAAGCGAAACGGCCCGGCCTGATCGGGCAGCGCGCCGGTGAAGTCTTTGTAGTACGCAGCGATCCGCGCAAGATCGGCCTTTTCATCGCCAGTGAGTGTGATGAACTCGGTCAGGCCGACGGTCTTGCGCGCAAAGTCAAAGTAGGCCAGGCCCACCGGCACACCCGCACCCATGGCCACGCGATAAAACCCGCTTTTCAGATGATCTTGGTATTTGCGCGTGCCCTCCGGCGAAAGCGCGAGCCAAAAATAATCGCTGGCGCTAATCTGCTTGATGGTGTCTTCAATCACGCCCTGGCTGGCGGTGCGGTCAATTTCAATCGCACCCCAGGCGCGCATCAATGGCCCGAGTGTGTAGCGCGAGACGCCGCGAAACAGGCCTTCCTTGGCCCAAAACTTGAGCGGCACACCCAGCGCCCACTTGGTGAGAATGCCCACCACAAAATCCCAATTGCTGGTGTGCGGGTAGGCGATGATCACGCCTTTTGGTCCCGGCAGGCCGTTGAATTTCACCGTCCAGCCAAAGACGCGCAGCAATGCGCGCGCCCACACCGCTCCCCGAAACCGCAGCACTGGCTGCATGTTGTCTCCTGTCGTTGTATTTGTTTTACGTGCTTGTTTTGCAGAAAGTGTAGCGATTCTGCGGCCCGTGCATGAAAGCGTTTTGGACAGCATTTGGGAGTGCTTCACGCAATATCCATGCGCTTTTTCAGGCAAAAATGGCTCAAAAGGCTCATGGATATTGCGTAGTCGCCTGATAGATGCGATTTAAAAAACTCAT
>JBJOQV010000344.1:0-3747 GCA_046049785.1 Pseudomonadota bacterium | reverse complement strand
CTTGTGCCCACTCTGTTGTTGTCGTTGCAAATCGTGGGATGGCTTCTCGTTGGGGTAATCGTGCTTCTTCTTGTCTGGAAGCTGATCTCGCGAATGTTCCTGCCACTATCAAATTGGATCGTCAAGAGAGATACTGAAAGTGACCTTCGAAGTCGAATCGCACGACGCCAAGCTCTCGGATACGCAACCACGGAATTAGAAGATGAGTTAGCGCGGTTGATTGAAGACCCTGAGCACAGACGTGTGCGAGAAGAAAGGCGGCTTTTAGGTTATGAAGATAAATCTGATGTGTAAGTAAGTTGCGCAGAACCCTCAAAAAATGCAGAATTTAGGCGCCTCCCCAGCTATTTCTGCCTCAAAATGCGCATAAAATCTGCGCCCTCTAATCCAACAACCTAAAACGCCGGCTTCTTCTTCGCCTTGTCGTAACTCTCCAGCCCGCTCATGATTTCAGCGTGCGCCTTATCAATCCCACCCCAGCCTTTGACCTTGACCCACTTGCCTTTTTCCAGGTCTTTGTAGTGCTCAAAGAAGTGTTGAATCTGGGCCAGGCGCTCGGGCGCAACGTCGTCCACGCTTTTCCAGTGCTTGTACCAGGGCAGAACTTTGTTCACGGGCACGGCGATCAGTTTGGCGTCGCCGCCGGCTTCGTCTTCCATGTTCAGAATGCCTAGCGCGCGGCAGCGCACGACCACGCCGGCCACGAGCGGGAAGGGGGTGATGACAAGCACGTCCACCGGGTCGCCATCGTCGCTGATGGTGTGCGGGATGTAGCCGTAGTTGCACGGGTAGTGCATGGCGGTGCCCATGAAGCGGTCGACAAACAGCGCGCCGGATTCTTTATCCACTTCGTACTTGATCGGGTCGGCGTTTTGCGGAATTTCGATGATGACGTTGAATTCTTCCGGCACGTTTTTGCCGGCGGTGACGAGATCGAGGCCCATAATTTCTTGTTCTTTCAGTATTTATGTGAAGGACTGGTAGAGCGGTACCAACCACCGTTCGCGTTGAGCCTGTCGAAACGCATTTGAAGTGCTTTGCACTGAGTGAACCAATGGCAAATGGGCTTCGACAGGCTCAGCCCGAACGGAGGTAGTGGTTCGCGCTGAGCAAATGCTATTTTAGCGCCCAGCGCTGCGCCGCAGCATTCGGGATAATGAGGGCATGAACCTTAAATCTGCACATTTCATCGAAGGCGCGTGGCAAGACGCTGCCAACTTTGCCACGCTGCCGGTGATCGACCCGTCACACGGCACGCCGTTTGGCGAGATTGCACGTGGCACCGCGCCGGATGTAGATCATGCTGTTGCCAGCAGCCGCGGCGCGTTTGCCGGCAGTTGGGGCAAGCTGGCGGCGGCCGAGCGCGGGCGGCTTTTGATGCGCATGAGCCAGTTGGTGGCGCAAAATGCAGAAGAGCTTGCAGCGATTGAGGCGCGCGATGTGGGCAAGCCGCCCACGCAGGCGCGCAATGATGCCAAGGCGCTGGCACGGTACTTTGAGTTTTACGCCGGCGCGGCCGACAAGCTGCATGGCCAGACGATTCCCTATCAAAACGGCTACACGGTGCTGACGCTGCGCGAGCCGTATGGCGTGACGGGCCACATTATTCCGTGGAACTACCCGATGCAGATTTTTGGCCGCAGCGTGGGCGCGTCACTCGCGGTGGGCAACGCGTGTGTGGTCAAGCCGGCGGAAGATGCGTCGCTCGCCATTTTGCGGCTGGCGCAAATTGCGCTGGATGCAGGCTTGCCGCCCGGCACGCTCAACGTGGTCACCGGCCTTGGCGCAGAAGCGGGGCAGGCGCTGGCGGAGCACAAGGGCATCAACCACATCAGCTTCACCGGCAGCGGGCCTACCGGCACGCGCGTGGCGCAGGCGGCAGCGGTGAATCACGTGCCGGTGACTTTGGAACTGGGCGGCAAAAGCCCGCAACTGGTGTTTGCGGATGCAGACTTTGACGCGGCAATTCCCGCGATTGTGAACGCCATCATTCAAAACGCCGGGCAAACCTGCTCTGCTGGCAGCCGCGTGCTGGTGGAGCGGCCGCGTTACGAGGAGCTTAAGCAGCGGCTGGCGGAAAAGTTTGAAAAACTCGTGGCCGCGCCCGCGATGGCCGACCGCGATCTTGGCCCACTCATCAATGCCAAACAGCAAGCGCGGGTGTGGGAGTTTGTCAGCCAAGGGCAGGGCGAGGGGTTGGAGGTGCTGGCGCAAGGGCAGATTGATGAAACCGCGCCCGAGAGCGGCTTTTACCAGGCACCGCTGCTGCTGGCCTGTGCGCAATCGCGCGGCCAACTTTTTCAACAAGAAATCTTCGGGCCGATTCTTTTGATCACGCCGTTTGAGGATGAAGATGATGCGATCGCGCTGGCCAACGCCACCGAATACGGTCTGGTGGCCGGCATTTGGACGCGTGATGGCGCGCGGCAGATGCGCTGCGCACGCGCGATTGCGAGCGGGCAAGTATTCATCAACAACTATGGCGCGGGCGGCGGCGTGGAGCTGCCGTTTGGCGGCTACAAGGCCAGCGGACATGGGCGTGAAAAAGGGTTTGAAGCGCTGTATGGATTTACGCAGCTCAAGACGATTGCGATGCGGCATGGGTGAGGCGTAGCGATTGAAATAAAACCCTCTCCCTCGCAGGGAGAGGGTAGGGTGAGGGTGCGGTGTAGCGATTTAGCGATTCAGATAGAACTTGGTTGATAAGTATTTTTGTTCCTGAATCTCAACGCTTAACCAGGATGTCCAAGCGCCCGCATTCGACCCTCACCCTAACCCTCTCCCTGCCAGGGAGAGGGGATCACGGGCGGAGGGAGATGGATTTCAAAGGCAGCGCAAAGAGCGTCTACGCAATATCCATGCGCATTTCGAGGCAAAAATGCCTGAAAAAGCGCATGGATATTGCGTACAGCCTATTTAGACTCACCCCAACTACGCACCACCTGCTGCGTAAATTCATCTGCAGCAAACATATGCTCGACGCGCAGCGACGCGGCGGTGATGTCCAGCGGCGCGCCAACGGTCGTGAACATGGAGAAGAATGCCAGCTCGCCGTGCGCGCTGCGCAGCCGGGTCGCAATCACCGGCGCGACCGGCTTGGGTGCAATGTGCGACAGATGGCGGCGCTTGGGTAGCGCAGCCTCTACGCCGCGGGCAAGTTCTGCCAGCGGCGGATATTCAAGCGCTTCTTGCCGCACGCGGCTGGCCAGTTCAGCGGCCACCTCGTCAAAATTCACAATCGCGCTGCGAATCGGGCCCTCGCCGGTGAGAAGCTGCAGCATGTTTACGCCAGGCGCAAGTTGCGGCAGTAGTGCTTGCGCGCCAATTGCATGCACGAGTTTGACTACGCCTTGATTGGCCGCTACCAAGTTCCAACTGCGGTCTAGCACCATTGCCGGGCTGGGCGCGTGCGCAGCGAGTAGCGCGTCAAGAGCGCGTTTGACGGGCGCCATCTCGGCGCTACCCAGTGGCTTTTCGCTGTACAGCGGCGCGTAGCCGGCCTGCATTAATAGCGCATTGCGTGAAGACAGCGGCAGATCGAGCGATTCCAGCAGATCATGCAGCAGCTCGCGGCTGGGCATGGACTTGCCGTTTTCCACATAGCTCAAATGCCGCTGCGATACACCTACGCGCAGCGCCAGCTCCATCTGGCTGATGCGCCGGGCCTCGCGCGCGGCGCGCACCGCTGCGCCGGTGCCTTCAAAACCTACGTGTCCCATGACCGGGTGCTCCAAATAGCTTGGTAGC
>JBJOQV010000343.1:0-4532 GCA_046049785.1 Pseudomonadota bacterium | reverse complement strand
GTGGCTTGCATATTCACCGTGAAATCGGCGTTGCCGCCCGGCCCGAGGTTGCCGGCAGAATTCAAAAAGTTGGCCAGGACGCGGCGCCCTGCATTGGCATTTGGCGGCGTGAAGGTGATCTGCGTCAAGCCGTTGGCATCAGTGGTGGCGTTTTGCACCAGCGTAAGACTTCCCGTGCCCTGAAAATCAAGCGTGAGCCACTGCATCAGAAAATTTGGCACCGGCGCCCCGCCCACCACGGACTCCAGGCGCGCCACGAGCGGCTGCACAAGAGGTACGCCGGGGAACCCGGTCTGGTTGTTGCCTGACACGAGAACAAAGCGGCTGTTTGAAGTGGTCGGCGTGACAACCGCGCTTAGCGGTTGACCTTGGTTTGGCACAGTGTTGTTGTTGCCGGTCGGGCCTGCAATGATGGTGAAGACCACGCACACCGCGCTATCGGGTGCGGGTAGGCACGTGATGACCAGCCGGCCGCTAGGCCCGCTCGCGTTGTAGTTGAAGAGCGCCACGCCGCTGGCATCGGTGATCGCGGTACCGCTAGCGGGTGCGGCGGTAAACGCCGGGTCTTCGCGCCAACTAATCGTGACACCGGCAAGGGGCTGCCCTTGCGCATTCGTGACGGTTGCACGCAGATTATTGCCGCCTGCTCCGTTCGCGTTTATTTGATTGTTGGTTGCTGGGTCAAGCGCAATCTGCGCGCCCACCGGCACCTGCGCATGCGCGAGCGCTGCGCAGATGGTGAGCGCCAGACCGAAAAGCGTTTTTAGGGAGATTGTTTTCACGATATTTTCGCTTTGTTGTTTAGTGTCTTTTAGTCTTAACCCGCCCGGAACTGGACGCGCCGGTTCTCGCCTGCAAATGGGTTGCTCTTGTTGATGGGATCGGCCGCGCCTTTGCCTTCTATCTTCAAAAGCTGCACATCGATGCCGTGCTTCTCAGTCAGATACTTGCGCACAGCTTCTGCGCGGCGCTGCGACAGCGTCTGGTTGTAGCCAGCTTTGCCGTGCGCGTCGGTGTGGCCTTCGATCATCAAGGCGACTTGGCTATCCAAGAGCTTCATCCCTTCGGCCACGGCATCCAGCTGCTCAAATGCGCCGGGCAGTATGCGGGCAGAGTCAAAGGCAAACTGGATGGGCAGTGCAAACGCATCCGGCTCGGCGGTGGATGTTTTTTGTGCTGCCTGGCCGGCCGCTGGCTCAGTGAGCTTCAAGGTCGAGGAGGCTGCCGGCGTGCTGTCATTGGTCAAGCGCACGCCGCGCGTTTTGCTGCGCAGGCTGCTGGCCAGAATGTCAGCAATCTCTTGTGCGCTGGGCTTGTCTTTGTCGGAGTACATCTTGACGGTTTGCGCCTCTGCATTGAACGCAGTGTGCATAAAGAGCAAAAACGTCAACAATGCGGGCAAAAAAAAGCGCCGGGTGGCGTTGTTTTGCGCAATAGGTTGCGTGGTGATGTGCATGATCAGACCTCCAGATCTTTCTTGTTCTCTAGGTCGCAAAAGCAAGCGTTCCGGTTCACAAAGTTTTTCAAATCCCTGGGCAGCGGCCACCTGCGCTGGTCTTCAGGCAATAGTCCACCGACAGGCTGTTTTCTTCCCACGGCTGCTGTTTGTTCTGGCTTTCTTGTAAAACGCTTAAGCGCACGCGCTTGAACAGTTGTTCCAGCGTGATGCCGGGCGTGTCAATGTGGCTAAGCAAATGCTTGGTGTACAAGCTGTTTTTGCCGCCTAGGCGATCATCGGCCACTTGGCCAGGCGCGGTGGAATACGCAATCAAGGTGCCGGCCGGCGCGGGCATGCGTGCCAGGCCTATCGCACCGGCGCCGCGTGACTTGAGCCGGCGGCCGTCTGCGGCGAGCGTCACGTTGGTGGCGGGGTTGTTGCGGCATGCGTCCACAATCACCACGTTCACGGCTTGGGTTTGTCGGCCCAGGCGCTCAACCAGCTCGCCCAAGTCCACGCTTTTGCGCGTGAGATCTTCCTCTTCCAGAATATCCACATCCACCGGCACCATGTAGTTGCGGCCTTTGATCTGCGCGCCGTGGCCGGCGTAGAACACTACGCGTACCTTGGCGGTTTCGGCGCGGCGGGTAAATTCGCGCACGCTTTCCTGCATCGATTTCCACGGCGCGTTGCGAACCAGTGTGACGTGAAAACCCAGTTCTTCCAGTTCCTTGGCCATGCCTTCGGCATCAGCCAGCGGGTTTTTTAGCGGCGCGCCCGGATAACTGGCGTTGCCAATTACCAGAGCGGCGCGGCTCCCATCGCTGTTGCCCGGCCGCCCTAACGGTACGGTGGCGAATGACGCCTGCGCAACACCGAGCGCCAAAAAAAAGGCGGCCAGCGCCTTGATGAAGTGGTGTGCGCGGTTCATTGGTCCACCAATTCCGCCGGCAGGGTTTGAACAATGTCTACGCTGGCCACCAGCGCCGATTTGGCCAGCGCATCCCGCACGGCTTCTATGCGGGCCGGTGCCACGCGCACAAACCAATCGCCCAGCCGCGTGGGGCCAACCACCAGGCCGCCTTGCTCCAGCAGCAGAAAGCGCATCTCAGATTCCTTCGCGTCGGCCTTGAAGTTCACGCGCAGCAGCGGGCCATCAAACAAACCCTGCTTGACGCTGCGGGTCTCAGAATGCGGCACCTCTGACTTTTGCATCAGCAACAGCGAAGGCGCGAGCGCGCATAGCAGCAGCACGGCAAACGCCGGCGAGAACTTGGGCGAGCCGGCAAAGAACCAATCGATCAGGCGCTTAAGCGGGGCCGCTTGCGCGGCCGCCTGAGCTGCTTGGCGCTTTGGGAGCATCTGCACCTGTGCCAGCGCTTTATCCAGGCCGATATTGGCCGGCACATCGTCAAAGCGCGCATGCAGTTGCTGCGCCATGCCGATGTGCCACTTCAGATCGCTGGCAGCGCGCGGCTCGCTCTTGATGTATGCGTCCATCCACGCGCGGTCGGCGCTGCTTAACGTGCCGGCGGCATACAGCGGCGCCAGCGCTTCAAAGCGCCCTTGGTTGGGGTTCAGTTCAGGCATGCGCCACCTCTTGCCCAAACAGCCGTGCCAGGCAGTTCTTGATCTTTTGGCGGGCGTGGAACAGCCGCGTTTTGACGGTGTTGTCTGGCACTTGCTGCACCTGCGCGATCTCGTTCACGCTCATGCCTTCGTAATAGGTGAGTACCAGCGCCTGGCGGTGATCGTCGGAGAGTTTTTCCATGCAGCGCTCAACCCCTTCGCGGTCTTGCACCTGCGCAAGTTGCGTAGCGGCGTCTGATTCACCGCCGGCAGACAGTGTTTCTGCGTGATCATCAATATCGTCGGCCAGCGGATCGGCAGACCTAAAGCGGTCGATCATCTTGTTGCGCGCGATCGAAAGCAGCCAGGTGGAGAATTTCGCGTCGCCGCGAAACCGCTCGGGGTGCTTCCAGACTTCTACCATCGTATCCACCACAATTTCCTCAGCCAGCGCGGCGTCTTCCGAGCGCCGCAGTGCAAATGCGTAAATCGTCCGGCTGGCGGTTTCGTACAGGCGCTTAAAGGCGGTTTGATCGCCGTTTGCAACCTGCGCGAGCAATGCCAGCGCGGTGCCGTTATCCAAAGAGAGCATTGATTGATACGCCTAGGTCGGAAATTATGTGCAACCGGTTCAAATGCCGTGTTGCTTAGTTTTAGGTATGTCGATCATGGAACAAGTTCAGCTGAAGCCTCGAATCTTAAGTACGCGCTGCGCGCGCGGCAATCGCTTTGATGTGGGAAGCGCGCGAGACCAACACCTTGGCGTTATTCGCTAAACAAATGTGTCTTGAGGGTGCTTAAAAAAGAGAACACCCAATATCCATGAGATTTTTCAGGCAAAAATGGCTCAAAAAGCGCATGGATATTGCGTAGTCATACTTCAAACGCTCCTTAGCATCGTGAAACTGTTGTCACCCTGGCGCAGGGCCTTGGCGATTGCCCGCTTTTCTTGCCACCGCGCGCTTGGCGCCCGCAACCGGCATGCCGTGGCTGGCCAGCCATTGCCCAAAAAAATCGATGCAGGCGCGCGCCTTGGGGCTGCGGTGGCGCTCTTGCAGCATCACGGCGTTGATCGGCACTTCGGGCGAATCGATCACATCGTTGAGCACGTAATCTAGCTCGCCGCGCGCCACCAGCGGATCGCAAATTGCGGTGTTGCCGCGCACGATGCCCAGGCCTTGCAGCGCGATGGTCATCATGATGCCGGTGGAGCTGGCGCGGTAATGGCCGCGCGGCTGGTAGATCACTTGTTGACCTTCCACAATAAACGGCCAGCGGTTCAGCGCCGGAATCACGTTGTTGGTGATCAGGTGGTGCTGGTCCAGATCATCGACTGACTTTGGCACGCCATGCTGCCGCAAATACGCGGGCGTGGCATACAGGCGGCGGCCGTGGGTGCCGATGGGGCGCGCCACCAGATTGTCAGAACCCAGCGGACCGGTGCGGATCGCAAAATCCAGCCCTTGGCGGGCAATATCCATCGCACGGTCATCCACATGCAGCTCCACCGCCAGATGCGGATGCC
>JBJOQV010000342.1:0-3709 GCA_046049785.1 Pseudomonadota bacterium | reverse complement strand
GCGAACGGCCAAAGATTGACCGGCTTGCGTGCCCATGGCTGGTGCGCCGCTTCATCAACCCCAATGCCATGTTTTTCTACGTGCCGGCGGCGCAGGTGCGTGAACAGGCCAAGCAACTTGGCGCGCAGCCCTATGACATACCCGACACGCTGTTCTCGCACCGCGGGGCGCTGTGCAGTTTCGACGCGTTTCTGGCCGAATACGATCTGCATGATCCGGCGCTGGACAAACTTGCCACCATTGTGCGCGCAGCAGATACTGACCAGCTTGGGCTCGCGCCGCAGGCCAGCGGTCTGCTGGCGATCTCACTGGGCCTATGCGCCAATTTCAGCGACGACCTTACGCTGCTGGATGCGGCCATGCTGCTGTATGACGCGCTGTATGCCTGGTGCAAAACAGCGCAGCACGAGGCGCACAACTGGCCCTACGGAACCAGCGCAGACAAATCGGTTCAGGCGACAATAGCGGCATGATTTCAAGCCCCGCCGCAGACGCTGCACTCGTTGCGCCCGAATCCCCCAGCTTCGTGCAAGCACTTAAATTCTGGCTCAAGCTAGGCTTGATCAGCTTTGGTGGCCCGGCGGGGCAAATTGCCATCATGCACAAAGAACTGGTGCAGGAGCGGCGCTGGATTTCTGAGAACCGCTTTTTGCACGCGCTGAACTACTGCATGCTGCTGCCGGGGCCGGAGGCGCAGCAACTGGCCACCTATCTGGGCTGGCTGATGCACCGCACGCGCGGCGGGCTGGCGGCGGGCATGCTGTTTGTGCTGCCTTCGCTGTTGATCTTGATTGCGCTGTCGTGGGTCTACATGGCCTTTGGCAATACGCCCTTGATTGCCGGGATTTTTTACGGCATCAAACCTGCGGTCACAGCGATTGTGCTGCACGCGGCATGGCGGATTGGCTCGCGCGCGCTCAAAAACGGCTGGCTGTGGGCGATTGCCGCGGCCGCGTTTGTTGCCATCTTTGCGCTGCAGGCGCCGTTTCCACTGATTGTGCTTGGCGCGGCTGTTGCCGGATGGTTGGGCGGCAGGTATCTGCCGGAGAAGTTTGCCATCGGTGGTGGCAGCAGCGGTGGGCATGCCGCATCGGGCAACGGCTACGGCGCGGCGGTAATTGACGATCACACGCCCACGCCTTTGCACGCGCGCTTTCGCCCCGGGCGTTTGGCGCTGCTGATTGGGTGCGGCGCGGCGTTGTGGATTGCGCCAATGGCGCTGCTGATCGCCTCACAAGGGCTTACGGGCACGCAGACACAGATGGGTTGGTTCTTTACCAAGGCGGCGCTGCTCACGTTTGGCGGTGCTTACGCGGTGCTGCCCTATGTGTATCAAGGCGCAGTGGGCCACTACGGCTGGCTGACCGGGCCGCAAATGATCGACGGCCTGGCGCTGGGCGAAACAACGCCGGGGCCGCTCATTATGGTGGTGGCATTTGTGGGGTTTGTGGGCGGCTGGCAAGACGCTGCCGCGCACGCTGCGGGCGCCATGTTGTCCGGCCCGGCGATTGTGTTTTCTGCCCTGCTGGGCGCGACCGTGGCCACCTACTTCACATTTTTGCCGTCGTTTCTGTTTATCTTTGGCGGTGCGCCGCTGGTGGAATCCACCCGCAACAAACTGGCCTTTACCGCGCCGCTCACCGGTATTACTGCGGCGGTCGTGGGGGTGATCGTGAACCTGGCGCTATTTTTTGCGTATTACGTGCTGTGGCCGCAGGGCTTTTCGGGCAGGTTTGAATGGCCGGCGGCGCTGATTGCACTGGCTGCGGTGATTGCGCTGTTCAGCTTCAAACGCGGCGTGCTCGAAGTGATTGGCGCGAGTGCGTTGATTGGGCTTTTGATTGCTTTTTTAAAATAGGATGCGCAATATCCATGCGGTTTTTCAGGCATTTTTGGCTGGAAAAGCGCATGGATATTGCGTGAAGCACTCCAGGCGCCTTTAACAACCGTAGCGAGCGAGTCAAGCTGCGCAGGAGGAGCGCAGACAGTGCGATAAGCACGGCGAGCGCCGCAGTGGGCAGATTGGCTCGCGCAGTAGGTTGCTGAAGATGCCTGGCTACATCTGCTTGAACAAATGCGTATAACTACGGCTCACCTTAAGCACATCGCCGCTGCCTTGCAGATGCAGATCAAGAAAATCTGCGCCGGTGCGCTCTACGCGGGCGATGGCGCCCAGCCGCACGATGGTGGCGCGGTGAATTTGCGCAAACTGCTGCGGGTCAAGCTCGTCGATCAGCTCTTTGATGGTCTTGCGGATCAGCAGCTCGCCTTGGCTCGCGACCACGCGCGTGTACTTTTCGTCGGACTGAAAAAACAGCACGTCGGCCACCGCAGCCAGCCGCACACTCTGCCCGACCGATGCGCGGATCCACTGTAAATACACGGGCTTGGGCGCGGCCAGCCGAACACTCAGATCGCGCAGCAGCGCGTCCATCTCGCGCGCGGGCTGCGCTACCCGCTCGCGCACGCGCGCAACCGCCAGCGCAAGGCGCGCCGCATCGTAAGGCTTGACCACATAGTCCAGCGCGCCGGCCTCAAACGCCTTGACCGCATACTCTTCAAATGCGGTGACAAATACCACGTGCGCGTCTGCGCCGATGGCACGCGCCGCTTCCAGCCCGGTCATCACCGGCATGCGAATATCCAGGAAAGCGATCGCAGGCTTGTGCAGATCGACCAGTTCCACCGCCTCGCGGCCGTTGCGTGCCTGGCCAACAATCTGCAGCTCAGGCCACAGGCTGTGCAGCATGCCGGCAAGCCGCTCGCGCAGCAGAGGTTCATCGTCGGCGATGATGGCGGTTGGATTCATGCGCGCTGCTCCACACCGGTTGGAACGCGCAGTGTTGCGACACATCCGCGCGGCACGCCCGGCGCCAGCGTGATGCTGGCCGCATCGCCAAAGACCATAGCAAGGCGGCTGCGCAGATTGGACAGGCCCATGCCGTCTTGCGCGCCAGCGCGCAGGCCTGCGCCTGTATCCGCAACGCTTAACACCAGCGTGCTGCCTTCCGCGTGAACCTTCACCGCAATTTCGCCGCCTTGCTCCTCGGGGTCAATCCCGTGCTGCAGCGCATTTTCTACGAGTGTGAGCAAAGACAGCGCCGGCAGCTTGGTTGCGCCCCAAGCGCCCGGCGCATCCACAGAAAACCGCAGCCGGTCGGGCATGCGCATGGCCATGATGTGCAGGTAGTTGCGCACCATACTCAGCTCGCCCACCAGCGTTGCGCCGCCTTCGCGCGTTTGCGCCAAGGTGGACTTGAGATAGTCGATGAGATGCGCCAGCAGCGGCGCGGCGCGCGGTGAACCCGTCTCCACCAGTTGCTGCACATTAGCCAGGGTATTGAACAGAAAATGCGGCTCGATCTGCGCTTGCAGAGCAGAAAGCTGCGCCGCGGTGGCGGCCTGCTGTAACTGGCTGGCCTGCAGCTCGTACTTGAGCGCGGCTTCGCGCGCTTCACGGTCGCGCTCCAGATAGATGTAGATCAGCGTGGCAATCAAGCCCATGGTGACGGCGACACCACTCATCATCGACCAGCCGATGAACGCGGGCCAATAGTCTTTGCCGGGCGCAAGATCGGGCAGCGTCAGGAGATAGCCACCGGCCAATCCCACCGGCGCGGCAACCGCAATGGCGAGAAAGCGGATCGCATGCCGCGGCAGCCAGCGGATGGGGATATTGCTGGCAAGCGTGAACGCCAGCAGCACCGCA
>JBJOQV010000341.1:0-4993 GCA_046049785.1 Pseudomonadota bacterium | reverse complement strand
CGCCGCGCGAGAATTTTGCCGAGCGGCTGGCACGGCGCTTCGGTGCCTCCTTCAGCGCCGGCGTGATGGACACCGCGCTCAGCCGTCTGGCACACATCAAATGAGGCTGTGCGCAATATCCATGCGGGTCTTGAGCCATTTTTGCTCCGAAATGCCCATGAAATAAGCGTAGCGCCTTTAAAACCCGTGATAACCCTTGTGGAATAAGCGTCTTGGCACATCCTGGCAAAGTAGTTTTGGTCACCGGCGGCTCGCGCGGCATTGGCGCGGTGACTGCACTGCTGTGCGCGCAGCAGGGCTATGCGGTGGCAATCAGCTATGCATCCAACGCGCAGGCCGCGCAGCAAGTGGTGCAGCAGATTCAATCTGCGGGCGGCACGGCGCAGGCGTTTCAAGCCGATGTGGCGCATGAAGCGCAGATTCTGCGGCTGTTTGAGCAGGCGCAGCAGCGCTTTGGCCGCATCGACGCGCTGGTGAACAACGCCGGCATCGTGGCACCGCAAATGCCGGTGGCGCAGATGACTGCTGCGCGGCTGCAGGAGATGTTTACGGTCAATGTGATTGGCAGCATGCTATGCGCGCGCGAAGCGGTCAAGCATATGTCTACTACGCAAGGCGGGCAGGGCGGGGCGATTGTGAATGTGTCGTCCGCCGCGGCCAAGCACGGCTCGGCTGGGATTTATGTGGACTACGCCGCCTCCAAAGCCGCCATCGACGTATTCACGCTCGGCCTGGCGCGCGAGGTGGCCACGCAGGGCATTCGCGTCAACGCGGTGCGGCCGGGATTTATCGAAACTGACATTCACCAAGTCAGCGGCCTGGTTGAGCAGGTGAAAAACGTGACAACGGCAACGGTTCCCATGGGCCGCGCTGGCACCGCGCAAGAAGTGGCGCAGGCAATTGCGTGGCTGCTGTCTGATGCGGCCAGTTATGTGACCGGGACGGTGATGGATGTGAGTGGGGGGCGGTAAGGCGTTAACTCAAAAAAGCTGTCATCCCGGCGAAGGCCGGGATCCAATGTCTTCCCAAGTTTCTGTTCCGTAACGAACTTGGATCCCGGCCTTCGCCGGGACGACGGACTCATTCAACACACGGTACGCAATATCCATGCGCCTTTCCAGCCAAAAATGGCCCAAAACCCGCATGAATATTGCGTACAGCACTTTCAAATCCATACAATACTCATGCAATCTGCGCCATAATGCACTGACTTCTGCGCCGCAGTTTCCCACACCTTCTCTCAACTATGACCAGCGCCGCCACACCGCCTGACGCCACGTTTAAAAACGACGTGTCCACCATCTCTACCGTGGGCATTGCGCATGGCACGAGCCACTTTTTTCACTTGCTGCTGGCCGCGCCGCTGTTTCCCTTTCTGGCCGCTGAATTCAAAGTAACCAATGTGCAGTTGGGGCTGTTGATGACGGTGTTTTTCACCGTGTCCGCCATCGGCCAGGCGCTCGCGGGGTTTGTGGTGGACCGGTTTGGTGCGCGGCGCGTGCTGTACATCGGCCTGTCGCTATTTGTCGCGGCGGCGTGGCTGGGCGCCGCGGCGCCGCAGTTTGCGCTGCTGTATCTATGCGCGGCGCTGGCCGGTGCAGGCAACAGCGTGTTTCACCCGGTGGACTATTCAATTCTGAACGCGCGCGTGTCCAAGCCGCGCCTGGGGCACGCGTTTTCGGTGCATGGCATCACCGGCAACTTGGGCTGGGCCGCTTCCGCATTTGTGCTTGCCGGCGTGGCGGCCATGAGCAGTTGGCGCGTGGCTCTGCTGGTGGCCGGCGCGTTTGCGCTCGCGATTTTGATTTTTGTCTGGATCATGCGCGCGCAGCTGGATGATTCTGCCATCCGCATCACCCGCAAGGCCGCGGCCGATGCAGCGCATGCCGCCGGCAGTCCCACAGAATCCGCACTGGCCTTTATGCGCAACCCGGCGGTGTGGATGTGCTGGATGTTCTTTTTGCTTTCCACCATGGCGCTGGGCGCGATTCAAAGCTTTGGCCCCACCGTGGCCAGCAGCCAGTACGGGTTTGACAAAGAAACCGCGGCCACCATGATCACGCTTTACACGCTCATGGGCGCGCTGGGCATGGTGCTGGGCGGCTGGGTGGTGGCGCGGTTTGAGCGCTACGACGGCATCATTGCCACGGCCATGGGCGTAGCCACACTGGCCGCGCTGATGATCGCCGGCGGCGTGCTGCCGGGCGCGGGCATGCTTATGCTGCTCGCCATCATGGGCTTTGGCGTAGGCGTGGCCGGCCCTTCGCGCGACATGATGATCCGCCAGGCCGCCACGCGCGGCGCAATGGGGCGCGTGTACGGCGTGGTGTATTCCGGGCTGGACGTGGGCTTCATGATCGCGCCGGTGGTGGCCGGCTGGCTGGTGGATCAAGGCCATATTCGCAGCGTGTTTGTATTTATTGCCGCCTCGCTGTTGCTGGCGATTGTGTTTGCCTGGCGGGTGAGCGAGCGGTCTGCGCAGGCTGTGCCGGTGGCGGCAGAATGAGCTACCTCACGGCCGATCTGTGCGACGCGCACGCCGACAAACTCGCCGCCGGCACGCTACGTGTGCTGCCGCCGGTGCTGCCGCTCAAACTAGGCGCCGCAAAAACTTGCCACGGCCAGATCGTCACGCTCAAAGTGTTTGAAGACAACGCGCTGGTGCGCGAACAACTGGCGCAGCCGGGCGCGGGGCGCGTGCTGCTGGTGGATGGCGGCGGCGCAACGCGCCGCGCGCTGGTGGGCGGCAACCTGGCCAAGCTAGGCGCTGATAACGGCTGGGCCGGCATCATCGTCTTTGGCGCTGTGCGCGACGCCGATGAAATCGATGCCTGCAACCTTGTTGTGCGCGCCATCGCCACCTGCCCACAACCCACCGTGAAAAAAGGCGAGGGCGCAGTCAATGTGCCGGTGGAAATTGCGGGTCTGCGGATTGAAGCGGGGCAGTGGTTGTATGAAGACCGCGATGGGGTACTCATCAGCGCGGCGAAGCTCTAAGCTCAACAAGCGCTACGGAACATCCATGCGGTTTTTGAGGCGATATTGGCTGAGAACCCGCATGGATATTGCGTAGAGGTACTTGAATGTGCTTTTCAAACCGCTTCAAGTAGCTCATTACTGATTATCTAAAAGCTAATGTTTAGTAGCATCTTCACCAATATTCAATTGCGACCCGTTCCGATCCTTGGCAAGGTGACACAAAATGCTAGTGTTCTGATCTCTGCATGCGATATAGATGGAGTTAACAGTCAATGACTACTGTTAGCGCGCAGATTCAGAGCGCTGACGACGCAATCTGTCGGAACATCAAGTCGCTCGCCGATCAGCGCGCATTGCTCTCGCAGAATATCCTCGCACAACTTCGGAACCTAGTTGAGGGGGTTGCGGTCTGCATCCATACGGGCTCATTCGATGCAGAATTCAGCTACGACGCTGTTGAACCGGCACTCGTCTTCGTCAAGAGCAAGGCAAAGTTCAACTTTCTGGGCCGATTTCACAAGCTGCTCCAAAAGAGCGTTTCACACTACACCTTGGACGGGGACACTTCAGAGCGTTTGATGCTCAAATACTACGAGTACCTCCACCGTATTCGCAGCTTGCTTCAAAACGAGTGCGGAGTCGCGGTGCTGGCGAACTTGGAAAACTTCCCGGTCGATCTCGATCCGTCGCTGCGGGAGTACCACCAAAAGATTGCTGCAAGGATTGAAGCGGCCCGATCAACTCGGCCCGACCGCAGCTCCAAGGAGCGGTACTACATACACAAAACCCGCCCGTTCTTCGTCAGCGGGCGCATCTACTACGAAGTCACCTTCTACCGCGCCATCAACAAGGTGAGCAAGTTCGACCGCATCATTGCCTTCACCGATATCGAAATGACTGACAGTTACGCGGCCATGTTGACGCTCCAGCGGGACTCGATTGAAGTGCTCGACCAGACGATGCCGATAACGATCATTCGCGAATGGGAGGTCTCGATTCGCCCATGCGAGTTCGACAACTTCGCGCGTCTGTTGGGCGTCGCCACATCAGTTCGTACCAACGCAACGGAGTATCAGCACCTGATGCGTTGGCTGACAGCAGGCTCCGGCAGTCTTATCGATCTAGTTGAGATGCCTGACGAAGAGTACTCGCGAGTGAGAGCTGAGGGATTGGGGGGTGTCACCAAGCCGCAGATCTTCCTCATGCTGGACGAAGCGCGCCGCATCGTGAGATCAGCCGCTGCGGGGTGCAATGTTCTCCGCTATCTTATGCTGCGGATGTACAACCAAATCCTCAAACCGCATTATTGCATGGAAAACTGTGACCTTCTCTCCGGCATGAAGCTTCAGTTCGGCTGCATTCCGTTTGACACCATGCCAATCTGCACCTCGCTGCCGGGACACAACCCTCGGTACTGGGACCTCATTGAAAGCCTCGATGTGACCGGGCGACGTCATGAACTGCTCGCTCGGCGAGTGAAGAGCAACGTCGAACGTCACGGAGTCCTCTACACACCTTTAGCTGATATCGAGGAGTTCGGAGACGTCAACGGCTTGATCACCACATACAACAGCAAGCTCTACCATAAGCATTTGGAACGAAAGCTTTTGTTGGACAAGGGACACGTATTCATCTGCGGCTATGAGAACGAAACTGTCTCCATCCTTGAAAAGCTTCGGGGGTGCGCGTCGTCCGGAATCGACGGCTACACGCAAGCCGTCAAGCGCTGGCTCGATGAAACTCCTCGCCGCATCGACGACCCGACGAAGGAGGATGCGCTCAAACAGTTGTTCAGCCAGTCGCGCGTCGCTCTGATCTACGGGGCGGCTGGCACGGGAAAGTCGACAATGGTCGGCCACATCGCGCACTACTTCAACGACAAGAAAAAGCTCTTCCTTGCGCACACCAACCCAGCAATCGACAACCTCAAGCGCAAGGTAACTGCGCAGAATTCGGACTTCTGGACGATCAGCAGCCAGATTGGCAGGAGAACGTCCGCGCAGGAGTACGACCT
>JBJOQV010000340.1:0-3470 GCA_046049785.1 Pseudomonadota bacterium | reverse complement strand
GGCACGAATACACGCTGCATGGCCTGCAGCCGCTTGATCTGAATCAGCCCGTTTCGCATCTTTGCTACTTTGAGGCGGACGCGTACGCGCGCTGGGCCGATGCGCGCCTGCCCACCGAGTTTGAGTGGGAACACGCCGCCCGAGAGGCCGGCGCAGAGATGACGCAATTATTTGGTGCGTGCTGGCAATGGACATCGTCCAGCTACGCCCCATACCCCGGCTACGCACCGCTGCCCGGCGCTGTAGGTGAATACAACGGCAAGTTCATGGCCAACCAGTACGTGCTGCGCGGTAGCAGCAGCGCTACTCCGGCCGGGCATGCCCGCGTGACCTACCGCAACTTCTTTCCCACCGCGGCGCGCTGGCAGTTCACTGGCGTGCGGCTGGCAAGATCGCTATAGCGGTTACGCAATATCCATGCGCCTTTTGAGCCATTTTCGGCTGAAAAAGCGCATGGATATTGCGTGATGACAAAATGATTTTGTGCCTGCGACATTTTTATGCCCCGGCGCTTGCGCGCCTCAATGACATGGGCAGTGCCTCCGGTCATTCGTCATTGAAGCCGCGCCAGCAGCAAAGTCATTCTGTCATACTTAGAAAAAATCCCCGCAGACGCACACGATGAGACTACAAAACAAAACCGCAATCGTCACCGGCGCCGGCTCAGGCTTTGGCGAAGGCATTGCCAAGACCTTTGCGCGTGAAGGCTGCGCGGTGGTCGTCAATGATTTCAATGCACAGGCCGCAGAGCGTGTGGCACAGGAAATTCGCACTGCCGGCGGCCAGGCCAACACCTGCGTGGCCGATGTATCCAAAAGCGCCGACTGGGCGCGCATGATGGCCTGCGCGCTGGAGGATTTTGGCGCGCTGTCCATCATTGTCAACAACGCCGGCACCACGCACCGCAATCAGCCGATGCTGAATGTGAGCGAAGAAGATTTCGAGCGTATCTACTCGGTGAACGTGAAGAGCATCTTTCTTTCTGCCAAGCACGCCGTGCCGTACTTTCGCGCGCAGGGCGGCGGCGTGTTTGTCAACATCGCCTCTACCGCCGGCGTGCGCCCACGCCCCGGCCTGACCTGGTACAACGGCACCAAGGGCGCGGTGATTGTGACCAGCAAATCGATGGCGGCGGAGCTGGGGCCGGACAAGATTCGCGTCAACTGCATCAACCCGGTGATTGGGGAAACTGGCTTGCTCAGCGAATTCATGGGCATGCCGGATACGCCGGAAAACCGTGCAAAGTTTTTGGCCGGCATTCCGATGGGGCGATTTTCAAGACCGGAAGATATTGCCAACGCGGCGCTGTTTTTGGCCAGCGATGAGGCGGCGTTTGTGACCGGGGCGTGCCTTGAAGTCGATGGTGGGCGCTGCGTTTAGGATGACGAATGACCGGGAACTGCCGCAAGTCATTGAGGCGCGCAAGCGCCGGGTCATTAAGGTGCCGCAGGCACAAAGTCATTTGTCATCACGCAATATCCATGGGCATTTCCGGCCAAAAATGGCGCAAAAACCGCATGAATACTGCGTAGAGCCTATTCCATCCCTGGCGGTGAGTGCGGGGTTTTGCGAAGCACTGCTTCGCACCGCACGAACGGTGCGCGCATGCAAAGCGCGCACTCCGTAGCCACTATTCCATCCCTGGCGTGACAACGTTAAACCCGCAATCCACATAGGTAATTTCACCCGTCACGCCGCTCGCCAGATCGCTGAGCAAAAACGCGGCGACGTTGCCGACTTCTTCGATCGTGACGTTCTTGCGTAGCGGCGCATGGGTTTCGACAAACTTGAGAATCTTGGAAAAATCCTTGATGCCGCTGGCGGCCAAGGTTTTGATCGGCCCGGCAGAAATGCCGTTGGCGCGGATGCCTTTGGGGCCGAGCGATTGCGCCAGGTAGCGCACGCTGGCTTCGAGAGAGGCTTTTGCCAGGCCCATGGTGTTGTAGTTGGGCACCACGCGCTCTGCACCGAGGTACGTGAGTGTGAGCAGCGATGCCTTGTTGCTGAGCATCGGCAGCGCGGCTTTTGCCAGCGCGGGAAAGCTGTAGGCGCTGATGTCGTGCGCGATCTTGAAGCCTTCGCGCGACAGACCTTCGATAAAGTCGCCGGCAATTGCCTCGCGCGGCGCAAAACCGATGGCATGCACAATCCCGTCCAGTTGCGGCCAGGACGTGGCTAGGTCTGCAAACACCGCGTTGATCTGCTCGTCGCTGCCCACGTCACAATCAAAGATCAGGGTGGAGCCAAATTCTTTGGCAAAATCGGTAGTCCGCTCCTTGAACCGCTCGCCCACGTAGGTAAAAGCAAGCTGCGCACCCTCGCGGTGGCAGGCGCTGGCGATGCCGTAGGCGATGGAGCGGTTGGACAGCAGCCCGGTGATCAAGATTTTTTTTCCGGAAAGAAAGCCCATGTGCGTGTGACCTTATGTCTATTGACCAAAACCGCTCGCAGTATAGGTTTTGCTTTACGCTAGGGTTTTTGCTGCCTGCTCAGCTAATATGCGCGCCAACTACAAGAAAATCGTGAAATTTTCCCGAATGGAGCCGGTGCGGCGTCAAGAGCGCGGCAGGGCTGGATGTGGAGGCATCGCTTGTGAACGTATGGCATAGCAGTCGCTTATTTTTTGCAATCGGCGTGGCCAGTGTGCTGTCTGCGTGCGGCATCGCCAACAGCCCGCACCCCAAGGGGGCAGAGCTTGAAAACGCAATCTTCACGGCTTTTCAGGAGCGCTCGCCCAAGTATCTGGACCCGACCGCTTCTTACTCCAACAACGAAACACCCATCACCTATCAGGTCTACGAAGCGCCGTTTGGCTATCACTATCTGAAGCGGCCGTTCCAATTGATTCCGCGGCTGGCAGAAGAAGTAACGCAGCCGTATTACCTGGACAAGAGCGGCAACCGCTTGCCGGATGACACGCCGGTGGAACAGATTGCCTATAGCGTGTATGACGTCAAGATCAAAAAAGGTATCAAGTACGCGCCGCATCCTGCATTTGCCATGGATGAGAAGGGCGCTTATCTGTACCACGACTTAAAGTCAGAGCAAACGCGCGGCAAGCGCACACCGTTTGATTTTGAACAGCAGGGCACGCGCGAGCTGACAGCAGAAGATTTTGTGTACGCCACCAAGCGGCATGCCACCACGCGCATCATCGCGCCAATTTCATCCGTGTTTGCGGAATACATCGTCGGCCTGAAGGAGTACATGGAGCTGATCGAGGCAGAAGATAAAAAGCTGCGCGCCAATCTTGATCCATCCAACATGGACAGGCCCTTCCTGGACTTTCGCAAATACCCGCTGGAAGGCGCTACCGCACCCGACCGCTACACCTTCCGCCTGAAGGTCAAGGGCAAGTACCCGCAGATGAAGTACTGGATGGCGATGATGTTCTTTGCGCCGATACCGTGGGAGGCAGACAAGTTCTACGCCAACCCCGACTTTGCGTTTAACGGGCTGAGCCTGAACAC
>JBJOQV010000339.1:0-4076 GCA_046049785.1 Pseudomonadota bacterium | reverse complement strand
CAAAACTGCCCCAAAACCCGCATGAATACTGCGTAATCTATTCTGAAATATTGAAAAAAGCGACCGGCAAGCCTGGCGTGGCAACGGGCAGTTGCAGCACGCATCCGCCTGCAGGCTCATCGCTCTTGGCAGTAGTGAGGTAGAGCGTGGCCAGGTCCACGCCGCCAAAGCACGGCATGGTGGGTTTGCTGGCGGGCAAGGCGATGCGCTGCAGTTCTTCACCGGTGGGCGATAGTTGCACGATTGCGCCGCCTTCATACATGGCGCACCAGTAGTTGCCGTGCACATCTATTGCTGCGCCATCCGGGCGGCCGCCGTAAGCGGCGTTGTCTTGCTTTGCCGCAAACTGCTTGAACACGCGGCGGCCTGCAATGCTGCCGCTTGCCAGATCAAAATCAAAACAGTCGATGCGGTGGGCGCGGGTGTGGGCCCAGTAGAGCACGCGGTTGTCCGGGCTGAAGGCAAGGCCATTGGTGGTGACGTTGCCTTGCGCCTTTTGTTCCACTGCAAACTTGCCGCGCGCGTAGGTCAGGCACCACAGTGCGCCTAACTCCTGATCGCGCGGCTCGTACATGGCGCCTACCCACAGGCGGCCGGCGGCGTCGCACTTGCCATCGTTGAAGCGGAATTTGCTGGGGTCATATGGCGCGTCGAGCACTTTGGTCAGCGCATCGCTGCGGGTATCGAGCAGATAAAAGCCGTCGCGCAGCGCCAGAATCAGCTCATGCGCCGGTGCGCCGCCGCGTGCAACGGGTGCGCAGGCACCGGGCTCGCAGGGCACACGCCAGCGCTTGATCTTTTGCGTGGCCGGGTCAAAGCGCTGCACGCAGCAGCCATCAATATCAATCCAGTACAGGCACTGTTCATGCGGATGCCAGAACGGTGATTCGCCCAGCAGGTTGGGCGCGGCGGGCAGCAGGGCGATGGTGGGGTGCATGGGTAATATTGTTACACGCTCACGAAAAATTGCGCTGCGATGGCGCGCTAAAACCTCTGCAGAACTTGCTCTAGGTTGGTCGTCCCGGCGCAGGCCGGGACCCAAGTGCGGTGCAAGCCAGAGGCTTACGAAGACATTGGGTCCCGGCCTGCGCCGGGACGACGGCTGCCTCAGAGCTTTCTGCGCACCCTTGCCGCGTGCAAGAGCTACACCAGCATCCGCGCCGACCGGTCAGACAGTGGTGGCGCGGGCCACGCAGACACGGCCCAGTCATCGCCCGCCACCAGCGCCACGGCGGCAAGATCGCCCACCCGTTCGCCCAGGCCGGCCGCCACCACGTCTGTACCGTCAAGCAGGCTGCGCAGGCCGGCTGGCATGGCCGCGTGCAGACGCGGCAGCAGCCAATCCGCATTGCGGGCAAAAATGCTGCCGCCCACACTGACGCGCTGCAAGTCCAGCGTGGCGATCAGGTTGTAGAGCATCTTGGCCATGGTCTCGATGGCGTGGTCCACAATCGCCGCGCATTTGGCATCGCCCGCCTGCGCGCGCGCAAACAATTGCGCCACCGGCATGCCTGCTGCGGCAGAAAGCGATAGGCCGCCGCAGGTACCTTCTACATCGCCCACATTGCCGCAGCCGCATTGCGCGGTGGCACGAATGGCGGTGGTGAACATGTGCCCGGCGTGACCCGCATTGCCGTTTTTGCCGCGCAGAAGGTGGCCGTCTACACACAAGCCCACGCCGATGCCGGTGCTCCAAGTGACATACGCGCAGTGATCCAGGCCCGCGAGCGCGCCCCAGCGGCGCTCGGCCACGAGTGCGGCCACCGCGTCGTTCTCAATCACCAGATGCGCAAAGCGTTCGCGCAACACGGCTTGCAGTGGAATGGATCGCCAATCATTGGCCAACCCACGCGCAGCGCCGGCCAGGCCGCCGCACAGATTGGGCGCCGCAAGCGCCAGCGCGCCGTGGTCGATCACAAATGGCCCGCAGGAGGCGATGCCGGCAGCGGTGACGCTGCGCGGATCAATCCCGGCTTTCGCGCAGACTGCATCCACCATACGCATGATCTGGCGCGGCAAGGTATCGGGCGGGCCAGAGGAGGCGCTGGGCTCGATCAGCCGCGCACGCCAGCCGCGCGCATCCACCAGCGACACCGCGGTTTTGGTGCCACCGATGTCGATGCAGGCGCGAACAGGGAGCGCAGCTTCAGTCATGCCAACTATTGTGCCGCACCGCCATCTGCGCGCCAGCGGCTTGGTGGACAGTAGCGGCGCAGAAAGCTGTCACGCAATATCCATGAGCTTTTTGAGGCAAAATTGGCTCAAAACCCGCATGAATATTGCGCAGAAGCATGTTAAATCCACGCAAACTCGCGCGAACCGCTTCCCTCTGAATGCTGCAGCGATCCGGTGCCCAGCGCAAAGCGCGCCGTGAGCTGGGCCCAGTCGCTGCCGTTTTGCCAGCGCATCACCAGCGTGTCGTCTGCGCTATCCAGCAGCGAAAATGTGCCGCCAAACGCTGGGTGTTGATTGCGCAGCGTAATCAGCCTGCACAGTGTTTGCACCACGGGCTCGCCCAGCGCGCCGCGCACTTCATCAAGCGTATAGCGATGGCGGTTGATATCGCGGCCTACTTTCGTATCTTCAAGCAGCGCCATATCGTTGCGGCCGGCGAGCAGCCCCACGTAATACACCTGCGGAATGCCGGGCATGAAAAACTGCACCGCGCGCGCCACGAGATAATGCATGTCGTTGCCGCCCAGCGCGTCGTAAAAGGTGCAGTTGACCTGATACAGGTCCAGGTTTGAAGCGGCCGCGCCAGTGGCTTTGCGGCTCTGGCCGCGGCTGTTGGCATGGATGGTTTCCACCAACTGATCCAGCTCCGCGGGTGGCACCAGGCCAGGATGCCCGCCGCGGTCTTGCGTGTCCGCGCCAATATCGATGATGCCAATGCCGTCATGCGTGTCCAGCACGGTCAGCGCGTTATTGGGGCGGATGCGAATCCACTGCCTGAGCGCGCGCGCCGTTTTGAACGCAAAGGCATGCAGCATCAGCGGCGGCAGCGCAAAGTCATACACCCAGTCCACCCGTTTGGCGATGTCGATCTGCGTTTTGTAGTACGAGTGAATCTCTACCAGCACTTCAATCCCAAGCGCCTTGGCCTGCGCGGCAAACGCATCGATAAACGCAAACGTTTCCGGCATCATGAAGCAGCTCGTACCGGCCTTTTTGATGGCGTAGCCCACGGCGTCTAGCCGCACCATCTTCACGCCGCTTTGCGCAAGAGTATCCAAAATGCCTTGCAGGTACGCTTGGCCTTGTGGATGATGCACGTCAATATCAATCTGTTGCGGCGTAAAGGTTGTCCATAGAATGCGCCGCTCGCCGTTTTCAAGTGTGATCGTGGTGAGCGGCAGCCCAGGCCGCGGGCGATAGATGGCAAGCAAGTCTTGCTCACTCGCGCCCTGCGTAAACACGCTGGACAGCGTGAGAAACATGCCGCTGTAGGGCGATGCCGCGCCGCGCTGGCTGAAGTCTTTGAACTGCGGCGAGCTGCTGCTCATGTGGTTCACGATCACATCGGCCATCACGTCCACATCCGCGGCGAGCGCTTTGACGTCGTGCCAGCCGCCCAGGCGCGGATCGACCTGCGTGTGATCGATGGGATCAAAGCCTGCATCCGCGCCATCAATCGGCGTGTAAAAAGGCAGCAGGTGCACGCCGCCAAACAGGCCTTTGAACTCTTGCGTGAGCAGGCGGTGCAGATCGGCAAGCGCGGCGGTACCAAGCCGGTCAACATAGGTGATCAGCTGAACTTGATTCTTCATGACTTAGTTGTTGTTTGGTCTGGGTGCCAACGTTTGAGCAGAAGGCTCAGGCTGCGCCATCTTTACAAACAGCGTTGCAATCGCTGCACAAATCATTAGTGCTCCGGCCAGGCGCACCACGTTTTGCGGATTGCCGCCCAGCCAGGCGTGGTAATACAGTGGCAGCGTGAAAATCTGGATCATCATCGGGATGACAATGAACATATTGAAAATACCCATGTACACACCGGTGCGCTCTGCCGGAATGCTGCCGGCCAGCATGATGTAGGGATTGCCCATGATGCTGGCCCATGCAAGACCCACGCCAAT
>JBJOQV010000338.1:0-4572 GCA_046049785.1 Pseudomonadota bacterium | reverse complement strand
GTGCGAGTACCGCGCTATGAACGCTAAAGACTTGCGTTCTGCATGAAGTCAAAGGTTTACACGCAATATCCATGCACATTTCCAAGCAAAAATGCCTGAAAATGCGCATGAATAAAGCGTAAAGCACTTCATTACTTTCAAATCTTCAACCCCGCTGCGGCTCCAGAGTCTTTTCAAACAGCGTCGCGCCATTCAAATCGACAAACGCGACGGAGAGCTGCCTACCGCGCGGCTCAACCTTCATCTCGCCAAAAAACTGCAAGCCCGCCAGCGGTGAGGTATTCGCCGCCGGCGGCACTTTTTGAAACACCACTTGTGGGCCGAAGGTATTGTCAAGCAGATTAGGGCCGAAGCTTCCGGCGTTGAGTGGGCCGGCGACAAATTCCCAGAACGGATTGAAGTCGCTGTACTGCGCTTTGGCCGGGTCGTAGTAGTGCGCGGCGCAGTAGTGCACATCGGCGGTGATCCACACTACGTTGCGAATGCGCTCGCGTTTGATGGCGGTGAGCAGGCGCGCAATTTCCAACTCGCGCCCGCGCGCGGGGCCATCGCCATTAGCGCTGTTTTCAAAGCGGTCGCGGCCAGCAGCGTCTTTACCATCGCCTACCACCAGGCCCAGCGGCATATCGGCGGAGATCACCTTCCACGTTGCGCGCGAGGCGTTGAGGCTGCGGATCAGCCAGTCCACCTGCGCGTTGCCCAAGAACGCGGTTGCGGCGGACTCGGTCACTTGATCATTGGTGCTGTTGGCGCCGCGATAGCTGCGCATATCGATCATGAACACGTCCAGCAGCGGGCCGTAGCTGAGCTTGCGGTAGACGCGCTCGCTTTCGTCCGCGCCGTTGGGGCGCAGCGGTGCGTAATCCAAAAACGCCTGTGTGGCGCGGCCGATCAACAGCGGTACGCGTTTTTCGGTGTAGCGCGCATCGGCAGATAGGTCTTTGCTCTCGCTCCAGTTGTTGGTGACTTCGTGGTCGTCCCACTGCCAGAGTTGCGGCACTTGCAGGCCAAACTTTTGCACGTTGGTATCGAGCAGGTTGTAGCGGTAGCGGCCGCGGAATTCGTCGAGCGTCTCGGCCACTTTTTCCACGCCTTCGGCAATCAGGTTTTTCCAGATTCGGCCGCCTTCCACCGTGCGCTCGGCCGTCATCGGGCCGTCGGCGTAGATGGTGTCGCCGCAGTGGATGAAAAAATCCGGGTCGCGCGCACGCATGAGTTCGTAAATCCGCATGCCGCCAATGTCTGGATTGATGCCATAGTTCTGCCCGGCCGTGTCGCCGCCCCACACAAACTTGGGGCCACGCCGCGCGTCAAGCGTGGGCGTTCGAAATTGCGCGGTCAGCCACTCGCTGCGGGTGCGGCCGGTCGACAGGTCTTCCATCGCAGCGCGCGCGAAAATCGTTTGACCCAGCGGCAACTGCGTCAGATCAATGCGGGCGGTGAAGTCCGTGTCTTCCAGTGCGTAGGGGCCGGTGATCTTGCGCGGATTGGCAAAGCGATCGGTCGTGTCCCACTCCACCACCATGCGCGCGGGCTTGTCGCTGCGGGCCCAGAGAACCGTGCGCGCTTCCAGGCCGGAGAATCCGCCGTGGCCCGCATTTGAAAAATGACGGGCGAGTTCATCCGGGTCGGGCATATCGAAGTTGCCGAACCCGCGCCGGCCAGTCATCGCTAAGGTGGGGTCGCCCAATTGCAGCCCATAAGGCAGAGTGGGCCGCGTGCTTTGCGCCGCGACAATTGCCGGCGCACCCATCGCGGCAAGCCCGAGAAAGGAAGCGGACTGCCGCATGAATCTACGGCGTGCCGGCTCCATTGAATGCGGCTGGAGCATTAAAAGTTGGCGGGACATGGCGTTCTCCTTTCAGTGCATTGGGATCGCTACCGTAGGACTTGCGCGTGACAGTTTGGTCAAGCGCGCGTGACGTGTGCATGAAGTGTCTGTGACAGGGCGCAGCCAGTTTCTAGGGGCAGTACGCAATATCCATGCGGTTTTTCAGTCATTTTTGCTTCAAAACCCGCATGGATATTGCGCAACCTCTTCTGCTTGCTGAATCAATGCCACAGGTGCAGACTCTCGCAAAAGAACCGGGAGACACGCATGAAGCACTTGAGCGGGCTGGACGCGGCGTTCCTGCATTTGGAAACGCCCGAAACGCCGATGCACGTTGGCGCGCTGCACTTGCTGGATGTTTCGCATGTGATAGGCGAGGTGTTTGACGCAGTGAAGCATCACATTCTAAGCCGTATGCACCTGGCGCCGATGTTCACGCGCAAACTCGCGCTGATGCCCTTTGACCTGGCTAACCCGGCGTGGATTCACGACGGCGATATTGATATCGACTATCACATCCGCCGCATTGTGTTGCCCAAGCCGGGCACGCTTGAACAGCTTGAGACCTATGCGGGCCGCCTGCATTCAAGCTTGCTGGATCGTAGCCGGCCGCTGTGGGAGTTTTATGTAATCGAAGGCCTGCGCGATGGCCGCGTGGGCTTTTACACCAAGCTGCATCATGCTGCGCTGGATGGGCAGGGCGCGGTGGCGCTGGGCAATGCGATTCTTGATCTCACGCCGGAAGGTCGCAAGATAGAAAAGCCGCAAGCATCGCACCATGATGAGCCATATCAACCGGCAGTGGATGAGCTCGTAAAAAGCAGCATTGCCAACCTGTTTGGCCAGCTCAAAAGCATGGCCAAAAACACGCCGGCCGTGGCCAAGGCGGTGCTTGCAGCCGCGGTGCCCAAACGCGGCGAAGATGGCCAGCGCACAAGCCTGATTCCGCGCGGGCTGCTGATGGGGCCGCGCACGCCGCTGAATGTGGCGGTGACCAATCAGCGCGCGTTTGCCACACTGAGTTTGCCGCTGGCGGAAGTCAAGGCGATTGGCAAAGCGGTGGACGGCACGCTCAACGATGCGGTGATGGCGCTGTGCGCCGGCGCGCTGCGTGCGTATCTGCAAGAGCGCAACGCGCTGCCAAAAAAACCGCTGGTGGCCGCGGTGCCGGTGAGCCTGCGCGAGAAGGGCGATACATCCACCAACAATCAGGCGTCGATGATGCTGGCCAGTTTGGCCACCAATATCGCCGACCCGATCAAGCGCTTGCTGGCGATCAAGGAATCGATGGCCAGCGCCAAAGCGATGACCGGCAACTTCAAAAGCGTGATCCCCACGGATTTTCCGTCGCTGGGAGTGCCTTGGTTGATGTCAGGTGTGGCGTCGCTCTACGGCCGCTCGCGGATTGCCAACAGCTTTACGCCGCTTGCCAATGTGGTGATCAGCAACGTGCCCGGCGCGCCGGTGCCGCTGTACATGGGCGGTGCGCGCATTTTGAGTTTTTATCCGCTTTCCATCGTCGTGCACGGCGTCGCCTTGAACATTACGGTGCAAAGTTACGACGGCAAAATGGACTTTGGTTTTATCGCCTGCCGCCGTGCCATGCCTGATGTGCGTGATTTGGCGCAACATGTTCACGCCGCGTTTAACGAACTGCAACGGTTGCTGGCCGCCAAAATGCGCGCCGCGGCTGCTGCATCGCAAAAACAGTCAACAGCCGCTAAACCCGCGCCGCGCAAGCGCGTTGCTACGTCTAGAACAGAAAATGGTGCGATGCGCAAAGCAACCAAGAAGCAAACTAGTGGAAAGGCACCAGTCAGGCGCACAGGCAAATCGGTTGAAAAGCGCACATAATCACATCAATTGCTTTTGAGACGCGTTGTGAACCAATAAAAGTCGCACAACGTTTTCCTTGAGGAGGGAGTCTCGAAGGAACGTATGAGTGAGGACACTGTTCTAGCTACCGCCCGCATCAAAGCCCCCAGCCCGTGGCTGATGGCGCTGGAGTCCAGAGCCCCGTGGGAATACGGCGCGTCTCTGGCGAGCTTTCCGCTGCTGCGTAGCGCGGCAAAGGGCGACGGTCACCCGGTTTTGGTGTTTCCCGGTTTGTCGGCCAACGATCTTTCCACGGTTTTCCTGCGCCGCTTTCTCAAGCGCCAAGGCTTTGCGCCGCATGGCTGGGAGCAGGGCTTTAACTTTGGCCCCAAGCGCGGCGTGCTGGACCGCAGTCTGGACCGTATTCACGCGCTGTATGAAAACTATCGCCAGGGCGTCAGCCTTGTGGGCTGGAGCTTGGGCGGCGTTTATGCGCGCGAATTGGCCAAGCTCGCACCCACGGTGGTGCGCAGCGTAATCACGCTGGGCACGCCCTTTGCCGGCCCGCCACGCGCCACCAACGCCTGGCGCCTCTATGAGTTTGTCAGTGGCCATGAGCCCGATCAAGATCCCGGCCTGCAACTGCTGCTCAGGCAAGCGCCGCCGGTGCCCACCACCTCGATCTACAGCAAGACCGACGGTGTCGTGGCGTGGCGCGCCAGCATTCAGGCGCCGTGCGAGATCAACCCGCACACCGAGAACATTGAGATCACCGCCAGCCACGTGGGCATGGGTATGAATCCGCTGGCGCTGTATGCGCTGGCAGACCGTCTTGCGCAGCCCGTGGGCCAGTGGACGCCGTTTCATCGCGAAGGCATGCGCGGCTTGTTCTATCCAGCACCGGGCCGCTGATTGCCAACTGTTTC
>JBJOQV010000337.1:0-3277 GCA_046049785.1 Pseudomonadota bacterium | reverse complement strand
TCACGACGACATCAAAATTCTTTGTCATTTGCTTTTCCTCAAGGGGACAGGCTCGCCTGACCCGCGTACAAATAAAAGGTTCGCACCACTGAGCGTGGCTTGCACAGTGCTGCGTTGGGGCGTTTCGGTGATATCACACACCATGGCTTGATCAGCGACCTCGCAGATCATGCCGTTGCATAGGCTTTGACCGGGAAAAATCATTCCGCACAGCAGCCGGTCAACCGCCACCGAGGTAAGCTGGCCTTCGCGTTTGGGGCCGCTCGCGCCGATGGTATACAAGGCCCGGCCCGCCCCTTCGCTGCGTATTTCAAGAACCACTTTTCCGGTCTTGTCCGCGTAGCTGCCCGGCAGCGCCGGCGCAGCAGCGCAGTCTTGCACGCTCACGGCAAGCGCCGCAGCCACGGCAATGAGAACGCCCGCTTTCATTACAGATCAAGCAGCAAACGCGCCGGATCCTCCAGCGCTTCTTTCATCGCCACCAGCCCAAGAACCGCTTCACGGCCGTCAATAATGCGATGGTCGTAGCTCATAGCCAAGTAGTTCATTGGGCGGATCACAATCTCGCCGTTTTCCACGACCGCGCGGTCTTTGGTGGCATGCACACCGAGAATTGCAGATTGCGGCGGGTTGATGATTGGCGTTGACAGCATCGAACCAAACACGCCGCCGTTGGAAATGGAGAACGTGCCGCCGGTGAGTTCTTCAAGGCTGAGCTTGCCGTCTTTGGCTTTGGTGCCGAACTCAGCGATTTTCTTTTCAATCTCGGCAATGCTCATCTGATCGGCGTTGCGCAGAATCGGTACGACCAGGCCGCGCGGACTGCCCACGGCGATGCCGATGTCAAAGTAGCCGTGGTACACGATGTCATTGCCATCTACGCTGGCGTTGATCACCGGGTATTTTTTTAGCGCATGCACGGCCGCCTTTACAAAGAAACTCATGAAGCCCAGCTTCACACCGTGCTCTTTCTCGAACTTTTCTTTGTAGGTATTACGCAGGTCCATCACCGGCTTCATGTTCACTTCATTGAAGGTGGTGAGGATGGCATTGGTGGCCTGGCTTTGCAGCAAACGTTCGGCCACACGCGCACGCAGCCGGCTCATGGGCACGCGCTGCTCCGGCCGGCCCTCGGTGATACCGGCATAGCTGATTGGCGCGGCAATCGGTTGCAATGCCGCGCCGGTGCTCACCGCGACCTGCACTGCTTGCGCTGCTGCGCCGTGGGCTGGCTTGGGTGCTGCGGCAGCAGCCAGTGCGTCGCCTTTGGTAATGCGGCCATCTTTGCCGGTGCCGCTCACGCTGGCAGGATTCACTCCAGTGTCTGCCATGATTTTGGCTGCAGCGGGCATGGCGATAGGCGCAGTGGCGCTCGCGGCAGGCACAGCAACTGCGGCGGCTGCCGGTGCTGGAGCCGGCACCGCATAGGGCGCGGATGCAGGCGCCTGGGCCGCAGCAGCCTTGCCCTCTGTATCAATGGTGGCAATCACCTCGTTTGCAGCAACCGTGCTGCCATCACCCTTGATGATCTGCGAGATCACGCCGGCTGATGGCGCAGGCACTTCAAGCACAACCTTGTCGGTTTCAATCTCAATCAGGATTTCATCAATCTTGACGGCGTCGCCGGCCTTTTTCTTCCAGGTGAGCAGCGTGGCTTCTGCCACGGATTCAGATAACTGCGGAACTTTGACTTCTACGTTAGACATTTTTTATATAACCTTTTGGTTGAGCTTCGAGCGTCTGGCGTTGAGCGTGATCACACCACGCAAGACCCAAAACGCTGGAAGCTGGACGAATTTATTTGGTTTGAACAAATCCTTTGATCTTGGCAAATGCCAAATCGATCAAGGCTTTTTGCTGCTCCATGTGCTTGCTGGCGTAGCCGACTGCGGGCGAGGCGGATGCCGGGCGGCCCGCATAGGCGAGCTTTTGGCCCTCGGCCATGTTTTCCAGAATGTGGTGCTGCACAAAGAACCAGTAACCCTGATTCTGCGGCTCGTCCTGCACCCACACGACTTCGGTCGCCTTGGCGTACAAGTCGAGTTCTTCCTTGAACGCTTTGTGCGGAAACGGGTAAAGCTGCTCTACGCGGATGATTGCGACATCATCGGCGCCACGCTCTTTACGTGCATTCACCAGGTCGAAATAAACCTTGCCGGAACAGGCGATCACACGCTTGACCTTTTCAGGTTTGATCGCGGTATCTACCTCGCCAATCACGGTCTGGAAATGCCCCTTGGAAAGCGCCGACAAAGGCGAGCCCGCATCCTTGTTGCGCAGCAGGCTCTTGGGCGTGAGGATCACCAGCGGCTTGCGGAACAGGCGGATCATCTGGCGGCGCAGCACATGAAAGATCTGCGCGGCATTGGTGGGCTGCACCACTTGCATATTGTTCTCCGCGCACAGCTGCAAAAAGCGCTCCGGCCGCGCTGACGAATGCTCCGGCCCCTGCCCTTCATAGCCGTGCGGCAGCATCATCACCAAACCCGACACGCGGCCCCATTTCACTTCACCGGAGCTGATGAACTGATCGATTACCACCTGCGCACCATTTACAAAATCACCAAACTGCGCTTCCCAGCACACCAGTGCGTTGGGCTCTGCGCTAGAGTAGCCATACTCAAACGCCAGCACAGCCTCTTCCGACAGTACCGAATCAATCACCAGGAAAGGCGCCTGCCCTTCCGCAACGTTTTGCAGCGGAATGTAGCTGCCTGCATCCCACTTTTCGCGGTTCTGATCGTGCAGCACCGAGTGGCGATGCGTGAAGGTGCCGCGGCCGGAATCCTGCCCGGTGATGCGCACCGGGTAGCCGCTGGCAACAAGTGATGCAAAGGCCAGATGCTCGCCCATGCCCCAATCCAGATTCATTTCACCGCGTGACATGGCGCGCCGGTCTGCCAGCACTTTTTCAACCAGCGGATGCACCTTGAAGGTTTCGGGCACTGTGGTGATGCGTTCGCCCAGCCGCTTAAGTTCTGCCACCGGCACCGCGGTATCGGCAGTATCGGTCCACTTGCGATTGAGAAACGGCGTCCAGTCAACGGCGTACTTGCCTTTGAAGTTGGTGAGCACCATGTCTTCGGTGTGACGCCCGGCGTCCATTGCGGCACGGTATTCGGCCACCATCTTGTCGCCATCGCCCACGGCGATCGCGGCTTGCGTTTCCAGTTTGTCTGCATACAGCTTGCGCGTACCGGGATGCGCACCAATCTTTTTGTACATCAGCGGCTGGGTCAGCGCGGGGGTGTCCTGCTCATTGTGGCCCAGCTTGCGG
>JBJOQV010000336.1:0-4907 GCA_046049785.1 Pseudomonadota bacterium | reverse complement strand
GCCGCGGGCGGCAAGCCACGCGTCACATGCATCTTGTTTGTCTTGGCTGAGGTGCAAGCGCGGATGCGCCGGCACCTCTGGCCCTGGCGGCACATGCGCAAACGCGGGCGGCGTGCGCTGCGCAACCTGCAGCCACCAGTCCACCCAATGCACAGTGGGGCCGCCCCAGTCGTCCCAGGCACGCACCATATGGTCGCGGGAAATACCGGCCCGCGTCAGCAGCTTGAGTGCTTGTGGTTCAGGATCGCATAGATAAACCGGCCCTGCGGTTCCGTTGACCATGCGCTCGCGCAGCCAGCGCACCGCCTGCCGCTGGCTGGGGCAAAGCATGTAGGGCGTTTTGCGGCTGGTGATGAGCTGGATCTGCCCCACCGCTGGATCGTCTTGCAGCAACTCCTTGGTCCAGCCGCCAATGGCGAGTACGTCGACCGGTTGGTGGTACCGTTGATGCAGCGCCTCAATCAGCGGCGTGAGCAGCACCACATCGCCAAAGGCGGCAAACCGCACCACCAGTGGCCGGCCGGTTAAAGACGGCGGAAGATCTCGAGCACCAGCGACCATAAAGAATTAGCGCTGCACCGCCGACATCATGCGCAAATTTTTGACCACCTTACTCAAGCCGTCATGGATGGTGCTGAGTTCTTTATCGGTGAGCTGTGAATTGAAAACATCTTCGATCGCTTTTTCGTACATCACCCAAGCCTTTTTACGCAGCTTTTTACCCTCGGGCGTGATCACCGCGTAGGTCGTGCGACGGTCTTCGCTACAGCGCTCGCGCACAGCCAAGCCGGCCGCCTCCAGCCGGTCCAGCAGACGCGTGAGATTGCTGCGGCTGGTGACCATCATGTCGGCCAGATCAGACATGCGCAGCCGCGTATCGCCGGCGCGCTCCAGCGCCCACAGCACGTCATACCAATCCATCGGCGGTAGCCCGGCGGCGGCGGCGCGACGCTCAAGCTCTTCGGTGGCGCGGTTATGCGCCATCAAAAACATGGCCCAGGTTTTGGTGGATATTGCGGTACTCATGCTGCTGCAAGCATACCCGAGATGCTTGCACTTGCAATTACTCGTTGCCTCGATATAATTGCATATGCAACTATCACATATGCAATTATTGTGGTTGCAATTGTCTTGTCGCTATTGAAGAAGGAATCGCCATGAAGCTTTACTACACTCCCGCCACCTGCTCCCTTGCCGTTCACATCGCCGCGCGCGAGGCGGGCGTGCCGCTTGAACTTGCCAAGGTCAATCTCACCACGCACAAACTAGAGAGCGGCGCGGATTTTTACGCCATCAACCCGCGCGGCTATGTGCCGGTGCTGGAACTGAATGACGGGCAGCGGCTCACCGAAACTGCGGTGCTGCTGCAATACATTGCCGACCTCAATCCGGCCGCCGGCCTGATTCCCGCGGCCGGCACGATGGATCGCGTGCATGTGCAGACCTGGTTGACCTTTATCAGTACCGAGCTGCACAAAGCCTTTGGCCCGCTATGGCACAAAGAAACGCCGCAACTCACGCGGCAACATGTGCTGAGTCTGCTGGCCAAACGTTTTGCCGAGCTTGAGCGCGTGCTGGCCAAGCAGCCATACCTGATGGGCGAGCGGTTTACGGTTGCCGATGCCTATGCGTTTGCGATCATGAACTGGTGCAACATGTTGTCCATCAGCTTGGCGCCGTATCCCGGCATCACCGCGATGATGGACCGCGTGGCCAAACGCCCGGCCGTCATCCAGGCGCTGCAGGCAGAAGGTTTGCTGAAGGCTGCAGCATAAGAACACGCATATCCCATGCGCCTTTCGAAGCATTTTTGCCACGAAAAGCGCATGGATAGTGCGTTCAGGCTAAAGAAATTCGTGCAGCGAGCACAAAGTCTGTGCCGGGTGCCGGCTCTTCAAACACGCTGACGGCATCAAACATCAGGGGTTCGCCAGCGAGCACGTCCAGATGCTGCTGCGCCGCTTGCCTGAGCGCTTGAATCGTGCGCGCCTCAATGCCGGCGAGCGATCCGGTGAGCGAGATATGAAACCGGAACGTATCCAGCACATACGGATAACCCCAACGCAGCAGATGCTCCCGTTCACGCGCGGTCAGTTCGTCGGGGCGGCGCTTGGCCAGTTCCGCTGGCTCCATCGGTGCGCGAAACTGATCAAGTTCAGTGACGCACGCATCAACGACGCGGTTCAGTTGCGGCAACGGCACGCTCGGCGTCAAAGCCAAAAAATCATCTAGCTGAGTGACGTGCACCGGCGGCATCGCAAACGCTGAATGCGTGGTGCATAGCGCTTGCAGTGCATCTACGAGTTGCTGCCGACTTGCTCCGTGCGCAAGCCGCATGGGCGCTTTGAGCGTGGCGTGCAGTCCATAGCGGCGCGGCGCGGCGGTCAAAGAAAAAAACGCGTCTTGACTCAGCCCTGCAATCGCGGGCTGCGCCAGCGCTTGGCCACTGATGGCGCAGCGGCCAAGCCATGCAGACCAGCACCCCCACCAGGGGCTGCCCCGATCAGGCGCAAAGTAGATTGCATAGCGCTGCGCGTGCGACTGCGAATCACTCATCTGCGCGAACAACCAGCTTCACGCGGTCGCCGGAAAAATAGGTGCGTGCATATTCAACCGGCTGCCCGGCGGGATCGACATTGACGCTTTCTACGTACAACACAGCGCGGCTCGCCGGCTGCGCAAGATGCTGCGCAACCTCCGCTGCCGGCATTTGCGCGGTGATATGGCTCTCACGGCGCGTGTAGTCTGTCACGCCATGCGCGGCAAGCGCCTTGGTCACTGAGCCGGTGGCCCTAAGCACATCCGCCATATCGGCAAAGCGCGCTTGCGGAAAGAAGCGCTCGCTGTAGGTTATTGGCCGGCCACGCGCGTCACCCACCGTAATCAAACGCAGCAGCGCCGTACCCGCAGGCACGTGCAGCCATTTGGCGCATATCGCGCTGGCTTTGTATGTGGACGCATGCAGCAGCCGCAGCGTACCGGTCAAACCGGCCGAGGCCAGGTTCTGGCTATGCCGTGTGCGCTTGCCCAAAGCCAAATCTACGGCAAAGTCTTCCACATACGTGCCGCTGCCCTGCGTGACCCGCACCAGCCCTTTGGCGGCCAAACTCGCCAGCGCCTGGCGCACCGTGTGCCGGTTCACACCAAATGTCTGCGCAAGAACATGCTCCGCCGGCAAACGCTCGCCCGGCAAATGTGCGCCACGCGCGATCTCACCGGCAATGTATTGCTCAATGCGCGACCACACGCTGCCGCCTAATGCGCTCAGCAGCAAGTTGCGGGCAGGACCGCTCGCTTGACCAGCGCTCAAACGCGCCTGCGGATGTTCACTGGTTTCGCGCGTGCCCGCGGATGCGGGCTTTCTCTTGGGTGTCATCAAACGTTCATCTATTGAAGCTAATTTTCGTCATCGATTGGTCAAGTTGTCTAGACATCATAAAGTAGCTGCCCTGTGTTGCAAACCGTTGAACACCTCGCCGCACAAACAGAACGCCGCCACTGGATGGCGCTACTGGCACGTGCACCGCTGCCGCTGCTTGAGCAAACGCTGAGTGAGCGCGCCAGCACCGCGCCGGTCTGGCTTCGCCGGCCGGAAACCGGTCTATTCATGGTGCAAGGGCGCATCGGTGGCACAGGCGCGCGTTTCAATGTGGGCGAAGTAACGGTTACGCGCTGCGCCCTGCGCCTGCGAAGCGATTTGGCACCGATGGGTGTTGCCTATGTGATGGGGCGCTCGCATCGACATGCGCATTTGGCCGCAATTGCAGATGCGCTACTGCAAATGGATCAGGAGCGCGCTTTTGTGCAAAAAGAACTCCTTGACCCGGTGGCAGATCTCGTCGCACAGGAAAAAGCGCGGGTTCAAGGAAAAGCGCAGGCGACGCGCGTTAATTTTTTTACAGTCGCTCGCGAAGCGGGTGATTCCGGCGCGGCGGGCGAGGAGCTCGAATGAATGCGCTGGACTTTTCGCAAGTAGGCGCTGGCTTTTCAGACACGGCGCTTGGCAGTCAAGCGGTGTTTCGCATCGCGCTTGAAGCGATGTCACGGCCCGGCACCATTCAGACAGTGCAGTGCGATGCCGATATGCCCCTGGGCGTTGACCCGGCAGCGTGTGCACTCTTACTTGCGCTGCTTGACCAGGACACCAAGCTTTGGCTGTCGCCATCCATCGCCGCTACGCCAAGCGCGTCCTATCTGCGTTTGCATACCGGCTGCACATTCGTCGATGCGTCGCAGGCATGCGACTTTGCCTGGGTAGGCCACGTACGCGAGTTGCCCGCACTCAGTGCGTTTGCACAGGGCACGGACGAGTACCCGGACCGGTCTGCCACCTGCGTCATCCAAGTGGCTGCGCTGGAAGAGGGATTTGGCTGGACGCTTGCGGGGCCGGGCATCTTGGGTAGCGCAAAGGTCGCAGTGCCGGAGCTGAACGGCAACTTCGCCGCGCAGTGGAGCCAAAACCATGTGGCCTTTCCTTGCGGCATTGATGTCTTTCTGACTTCAGGTGAGCGGCTGCTTGGCCTGCCGCGCACGACACGGATTGAGAGCTAACCATGTACGTCGCCGTAAAGGGTGGAGAACAGGCAATCCAGAACAGTTACGCGCTGCTCGCGGAGCAGCGCCGCGGCGATCCGCAGGTGCCCGAACTCACGCTCGCGCAAATCCGCGGCCAGATGCGGCTTGCGGTAGACCGGGTAATGACGGAAGGTTCGGTCTACGATCCGGATCTGGCCGCGCTCGCGATCAAGCAGGCCGCCGGCGATTTGGTGGAAGCGATTTTCTTGCTGCGCGCCTATCGTGCAACGCTGCCCCGCTTAGGCAGCACATTGCCCGTTGATACATCAAACATGACGTTGTGGCGCCGGGTGTCGGCCACATTCAAAGATTTGCCGGGCGGCCAAATCCTG
>JBJOQV010000335.1:0-4032 GCA_046049785.1 Pseudomonadota bacterium | reverse complement strand
GCAAACATCAGCCGCAGCGCCAGTGGCACGCGCTGGCCACGCGCAAAGGTATCCAGCCGGTAACGAAAGGCGACTGCGCCGATCTTGAGTACGCGGGTCAGGCGCATGGGCTCAGGTCTTTTCCAGAAGTTCAACGCGCTTGCCGATGCGCTCCAGTTGATCACGCGTGGCGCGCAGCTCTTGCGCGAATACAGCGAACGGCTCGCGCGGGGTGATAATCGGATCGTCATGCGCCACGCGCTGCACCGCGAATGCCAGCGCCCGGCCACTATGCTCCTTGAGCGCAGCAAACGCGCTGGCAAGCCCGCTGGCGATGCGATGCGCGGCAATATCGCCCACCACCTTGGCCAGTTCGTGCTCCACATCCAGCCGCAGATTGCCGGCCACATCGCCCAGCGCATGCGCCAGGGCGGCATCGCCCTCGATGCGAACGTGCGACAGGCGCTGCGCAGCGTCTGCAAACAGCGCTTGCGGGCTGAGCGAGACTTTGACGTTGGGTTCGGTAATCTCGCCGGGCGCATCCGCCCGCGCGGCAGCCAGATTACCTTTGGGATCAATCACAAAGGTGAGCGTGAACGGCGCAAGCACCACCGCCAATTGCTTGCCGGCGTGCGGCGCGAGTTGAGAAAGCGCCCACGGCTCTGCCCCCAGCACGCGCGCGAGCGCGGCGGCAACCAAGGAAGAGAGCATCTGATCAATGATCATGCGGGGCGGAACCGGAAGAATGCGCAAGCCCGCGCGAAGACTCACGCGGGCAAGTGTTGTGATGCGGTGAAGTGTAGCCCGGAAGGCTGCGCTGCCCGTGCGTGCGGCACGGCAGCGCAGGGAAGAATCAAAGACTCTGAATCGCGGTGAGCCGCCAGGTGCCTGCCTGGTTGATGAGCGACCAGACACAGTCAAACCGGCTGGCCGCGGTTTGCTTGACCGCGCGATACAAGCCGAAGAACCGCACCTCGGCCGTATCTTCGCCGCTACCAGCCGTGGCACGCAGTACCTGCGCCTCCAGTGTGAGGATATTGACCGCGCCGGAATCACCCTGCGCCGCTTCAATCTGCCGCACAAGGCCGTCAAACGATGCGGGCGCGATCAAGCGCTTCAATTCAAAATCGTCGCGCGAATCCCAGGCCGTGGTCAGCCGCATAAAGAGCACCTTGGCCTCACGCTCAAACGCCGCGGCATCAAAGTCGCGTGGCACTGCTGCGCCAGCACCAGCCTCAGCAGGCGCGGCTTTGACTTTATGCACAGGCTGCGTGGCCATGTGCTGCACATTGCCCGCGAGCTTGGGTGCTGCAGGAACCCAGGTTTCTACACCGAGCTGTTCCTGCTCATAGGCACGCCCGCGCGCAGCATGCGCACTGCCTGCGCTACGGCGGCGTTTTGGCGCGTGGCCGGTCGCGGCTGCCTGCATCGCCCGGCGATACCAGCCCCAACCCGCCGAGCCAAGCAATGTTGCGCCAAGCAGGCCGCCCAGCAGCCACCACAGTGGCAGGCGAGCGGCAGGCGTTGCGGCACCTGACTTGGGCAACGGCTGCGACAAACCATTGGAAGAAGAAGAATCGTGCACGCTCAGCGCCGGTTTACCGATGGACGCACGCGCCTGTTTTGCATTGTCAGAAGACGGTTTGGAGACCATCTGCGCCTGCACCGGTGCCGCCGCCGCAAGCCAGCCCACCGCCAGCGCCGCGGTAGCGGCAACCTGAACGATGCGGCGGACTATTGAGATGCGCTTGCGCGCCAAAGCGGGCTTCATACAGGCAGCGTAGAAGCCGCGCAATGCGCGGGCAATACGCCAATTTGAGTAGCACCATCGGCCGTGGTGCGCTGCGCAACTTGCGCTAGATTTTGGTGCCGATATGCAGCGCGACAACGCCGCCGGTAAGGTTGTGATAGCGCACGCGCGAAAGCCCCGCGTCTTGCATCATCTGCGCCAGCGTTTCCTGATCAGGATGCATACGGATGGATTCCGCCAAATACTGATAACTTTCTGAATCATTTGCAAAGCGTTTGCCCAGCCAGGGCAGCACTTTGAAGGAATACGTGTCGTAGGCGCCCGCCAGCGGCTTTGCCACTTTGGAAAACTCCAGCACCAGTACCTTGCCGCCCGGCTTGGTGACGCGCCGCATTTCCGCCAATGCTTTGTCTTTATGCGTCATGTTGCGCAGGCCAAAAGCCACGCTGACCAGATCAAAGCTGTCATCGGCAAAGGGCAGCGATTCCGCGTCCGCCAGCGCCACCGGCAGCATCAGCCCTCTATCCAGTAAGCGGTTGCGGCCTTCCGCAAGCATGGATGAATTGATGTCTGTAAGCCACACCTGGCCGGTTGCGCCAACGCGCCCGGCAAAAGCGCGCGCCAAATCGCCCGTGCCGCCGGCAATATCCAGCACCTTCATGCCCGGCGCTGCGCCCGAGGCCTCAATGGTGAACGCCTTCCACGCCCGGTGCAGACCAAGCGACATCAGGTCGTTCATCAAGTCATAGTTTTTGGCCACCGAATGAAAAACACCGGCGACCTTGCCCGCCTTTTCTTCTTCATCGACTTTTTGGTAACCGAAATGGGTTTTGCTCATGGGCAAGATGTTAGCTGCGCGGCTTAGCCAATTACCCAGGCGGCGCACGCGCCGCTTACAGCAAGTGGAGAAAATGACCCCGTTAACACCGGAAGCATGCAATGTTGGTGGCCATTTCCAGGCATTTTTGGCCAGAAACGCCCTTGAACAATGGATTCACAGTTACACAACCTTTCTGGATGCACTTTTTCAATGACTTTTGGAAACCTCTGCGAAACTCCAAAATCTCCGTCATTCGCGCGAAAGCGGGAATCCATGCCCCTTAAGAATCAATCACTTAGAGAACCTGAGATTCCCGCTTTCGCGCGAATGACGAGTTTCGCAGAGGTTTCGACTTTTGCTTGGAAATGTTTATGGATGGCGCGAGAAGCGGCTTCAATGCCTGCAACAGCAGCACGCAAACCCGGCCTGCACACACTCGCAAACACCCTGCGCATGAACAATTTTGAGGGTTTTTTAAAGGTATACGCAATATCCATGCGGGTTTTCAGGCAAAACAGGCTCAAAAGGCGCATGGATATTGCGTAAAGCACATAAAACCGCATCAAATCAGCCGCAGCCACCGCGCTTTGCCTCTGAAATCTTGATGGTGGCCGCCACCGGCGCTGGGTCACGGCTCGCCCCCGCAGCCGCCAGATCGTCTAAATACTTCTGCCACAGCGCCTGCTGATTCTCACCCAGCCAATACAGATAGTCCCACGAATAGATACCGGTGTTATGCCCGTCAGAAAACTGCGGCTGCACCGCGTAATTGCCCACCTGTTCCAGCGTATCAATGCCCACGTTGCGTTTACCGGTCTGCAACACCTCCTGCCCCGGCCCGTGCCCGCGCACCTCAGCAGACGGCGAATACACACGCAGCAACTCAAAGGGCAACTTGAATTGCGCGCCATCAGAAAAAGCCACCCCCAGCACGCGGGAGGCGCCGTGCAGCGTTAAAGCGGTGGGTAGCGGAGTGGAGCGTTCTAGGCCGGCCATGGAAGAGAAGAGATTCAGTGTTAACGCATCGTCAACTGGAACGTACCACGTTTCCCACTCACTGGCAGTGGCTGACTTGCGAGCGTAAGCGGGTCAACGGTGCAATTGGATTAGGGACGGCAAACGGTCGGTTCCACGCGACGGAAGGCACCATGCCTTGGACAGGCTACGCCTAACATTTTGGTATGGAAAACGAACTTCAAAGACGTGCTCGACCGCAGCGTTATTTTGCGTTGGCTCATATGCGCCATGTGCGTGCCTCTGCTGGATTCACTTTGGTAGAGCTTATGGTTGTAATTGCAATCGTCGCGATTCTTGTTAGTTTGGCTCTGCCTTCGATGCGACAGTTTATTGTCCGTAACAAAGTGGCCAACACCGCGAATGAGTTGGTTGGGTCGATCAACTTCGCTCGCAGCGAGGCCATCCGCAGAGGGCAGCCGGTCACGATGTGCCCAAGGAGTACGCCAACGAGCACCGTTTGTGGCAC
>JBJOQV010000334.1:0-2757 GCA_046049785.1 Pseudomonadota bacterium | reverse complement strand
ACGTCACATTTGGTCAGATCTGCCGTGGCGGTGTCTTCAAACGCAAGATTCACGTGGCCGCGCAGGCTGGGGTACATCTCTGCGACCGGCATGCCGGCTTCTTTGCGCGACGTGATGCTGGTGAGCTGTGCGTGCGGGTGCGTGGCGAGCATGCGCAGCAGCTCAACACCCGTGTAACCCGTCCCCCCAACAATCCCGATCTTGATCATGGTGCCTACTGTTTCAAATAAGAGTCAGATTTTGCCCGCGTGGTTCCCGCGGCGCATCATGCAGTGCGTTACGGTCAACCCGCCGCGTTAAAAAGCAAAAGGCCGCTGGGAGCGCCAACGGCCTTTGCGTACAGCGATAGAGCAGCCGGTTAGCGCTTGCTGAACTGCTTGCGGCGGCGTGCGCCACGCAGACCAACTTTTTTACGCTCGACTTCACGCGCGTCACGCGTCACCAGGCCGGCCTTTTTCAGCGGCGGCTTGAGCGTTTCGTCGTAGTCGATCAGCGCGCGGGTAATGCCGTGACGCACTGCGCCGGCCTGGCCGGACTCGCCGCCACCGTGCACGTTGACCATGATGTCAAACGTTTCGATGTGGTTGGTCAGGTTCAGCGGCTGGCGCACGATCATGCGGCCGGTTTCGCGGGCAAAGTATTCGTCTACCGGCTTGCCGTTGACGACGATGGCGCCCTTGCCCTTTTTGAGGAACACGCGGGCCACTGCGTCTTTGCGGCGGCCGGTGCCGTAATTGTATTCACCGATCATTTTCGCTCTGCTCCTTAGATTTCCAAAGGCTTAGGCTGCTGCGCTGCATGCGGATGATCCGCCTGTGCGTAGACCTTGAGCTTCTTGATCATTGCGTAACCCAGCGGGCCTTTGGGCAGCATGCCCTTGACAGCTTTTTCAAGCGCGCGGCCGGGGTGTTTCTGCTGCATCTTGCCGAAGGTGGTTTCGTAGATGCCGCCGGGGTAGCCGGAGTGGCTGTAATACTTCTTGTCCATTTCTTTATTGCCGGTGACGCGCAGCTTGGCGGCGTTGACCACAACAATAAAGTCACCCGTATCTACGTGCGGGGTAAAAATGGGCTTATGTTTGCCGCGCAGACGGCGTGCGACTTCGCTGGCCACACGTCCGAGTACTTTGTCTGTCGCGTCAATCACAAACCAGTCGTGCTGCACCTCAAGGGGCTTGGCAACAAAGGTTTTCATTGACGTAAATTCCAAAAACTGATTGATAGAAACAACTCGCTTGCCTGCGTTTGGATGTTTTGCTTCTACTGAGCTGTGCCACACCAACGCTTTTTACGTTTAGTGCCGCCAAATCAAACGCCGCAACCCATAACTATATGATTTTTCTCATGTTTTGGTCAAGGCGCGCATAGAGTTCCGACGCTAAACTGCGCAAAAATCTCATTCAATTGCAAAGGACGCATCAATATGGAATGCACAGTGCGCTGGAGCGGCCCTCACGGCATGCAGTTTGTGGCCGATACGGGCAGCGGTCACACGCTGGTGATGGACGGCGCGGTGGACGGCGGCGGCCACAACCTCGCGCCGCGGCCGATGGAAACCGTGTTGGCCGGCACCGGCGGCTGCACGGCGTATGACGTGGTGTTGATCCTCAAGCGCGGCCGGCACGACGTGCAGGGCTGCGATGTGAAGCTGACCGCCGAGCGCGCGCCGCATGACCCCAAGGTGTTTACCAAAATCCACTTTCACTTCACCGTACGCGGCAAAGGCGTGCCGCAGGCTGCGGTTGCGCGCGCGGTGGCGCTGTCGCATGAAAAGTATTGTTCCGCGAGCATCATGCTGGCCAAAACGGCGGAGCTGACGACCAGTGTGGAAGTGGTGGAAACCTAGTTCGCCGGCCGTCTACGCAGGTTTCATAAGCCTTTTGAGGCAAAAATGCTCGAAGACCCGCATCAATATTGCGTAGTCACTTATTTTGCGCTGTCATGCCGAGCAAAGCGAGGAATCTCATCGCACATGGTTTGAGATTCCTCGCTTTGCTCGGAATGACAGCCGTTTTATACCCTGTACGCAATATCCATGCGGGTTTCGAGCCATTTTTGGCTGGAAATGCGCATGGATATTGCGCATAGCACTTCTAAATGTAGTATGCAGTGCTTGTCATGACCTTGGCCGACAGGCGCATCGCTTCCTTCACCGGCGCGGGCAGTTCGCTGGCGCCTTTCTCACCGGCGCTTTGGCCGTGCGCAATCTCGTCATCCCGCATCGCTTCAAGCACGGCGCGCGAGGCGGTATCGCTTTGCGGCAGCCGCTCCAGATGGCGGTCAAGATGCGCTTCGACCTGCGCCTCGGTTTCTTTCATCAATCCCAGGCTCACCGGGTCAGACACCTTGCCGGCCACAAAGCCCAGTGCGAATGCGCCGGCGTACCACAGCGGATTGAGCAGGCTCACGCGCCCGCCCAGCGCATCAAGGCGCTCTTGTGTCCAGGCCAGATGGTCGCGCTCCTCAGCGGCCGCTGCGCGGAAAAACTGCGCCAACTGCGCGTCATCCGTCGCAGCCGCGTGGCCCTGGTACAGCGCCTGCGCACACACCTCACCCACATGATTCACGCGCATCAGCCGCGCTGATTCCGTGCGATCTTGCGCAGACATCTCTGGCGCTTGCGCGGCCTCACCGGGCGTTGGTGTGGCGCGCGTGGCAGGTGCGATGCCCGCGAGCGTGCGCAGGAAAACGTCAAACTCTGTCAAAATTTTGTCGGTCAACATAAGTGCAATATACGGCCGCGGCGCGCACACGTAGC
>JBJOQV010000333.1:0-8370 GCA_046049785.1 Pseudomonadota bacterium | reverse complement strand
GTCATGGATTCCAAGCCGCGCCCCTGGTCGGACGATGTGGTGCTGCAAATCCCCTCCAAAGACAGCAAGTTCGACACCCCGCTGCAATCGCCGGCGGGTAGTCCAGCCCCGCCTGCAGTCGCATCGCCTGCGCCGGCAAAGCCGCCGGCAGCCAGCGCCGTTGTTACGCCTGAGCCGCCTAAGCCTGCGCAAGCGGCGTCGCCAGCGCCTGCTGCCAAGTCAGAAGCTGCACCGGCCAAACCGGAAGCAAAGCCTGCCGTGCCTGCAAGCACGCCCAAGCCCGAAGCAAAACCCGAGCCCAAACCATCGCCCAAGCCCACCGCCGCAAGCGCGCCCACCGCCAAGGCCGGCAAGGTGATTCTGCAGGCTGGCGCGTTTACAACGGAAGATCGCATCAAGGCGGTGGAAGCCGATCTGCGCAAGGCCGGCTTTGCGCCTTACCGCGAAGAAATAGAGACTAAATCCGGCACGGTCACCCGCGTGCGCTTTACTGTGGCCAGTGAAGACGCCGCCACCAAGGCCGTAGCCAAACTCGCCGCGGCCGGCATTACGCCCAAAATCATTCCCCAATAATTTTTTAAAGAGATCACATGAGCCTGACCGCCATGGACGTTGTGGTGTTGATTATTTTGCTGGGGTCAATCCTGGTGAGTGTGCTGCGCGGCTTCTTCCGCGAGGTGATCGGCCTGGTGGGCTGGGTCGTAGCCTTTGTGCTGGCCGGTCTATACGGCGCAGATGCTGCGGTGATCATGCCTGAGGCCGTCAAATTGCCGGCGCTGCGCACCGCCGGCGGCTATGTGACGGTGTTTTTGCTTACGCTGCTGGTGGCCAATATCTGCAATTGGGTGATCGACAGCTTTTTGCGTGCCACCAGCCTCAAACCGGTGGACCGCGGCCTGGGTGCGGTGTTTGGTTTTCTGCGCGGCGCCCTCATCTTATTGGGGCTGGGCGTGCTGGCAGGCTTTACGGAGTTGCCAAAGCAGCCTGTGTGGACCAATTCTGTGTCTGCGCCGGCGCTGGTCTGGAGCCTGCAAACCGCAAAGCCGTTGCTCCCCTCGGCCGTGGCAAACTACATTAAGTTCTGAATCCTGTGCTTCTTTCAAATGTTTATCTGGTGCAAGTGATGAGATTCCAAGAGGCACCAATGCAGCGACAAGTGAACGAGGGGGCTCGGTTGGCCCCCTCGTGCTCCCCTAGCCAAAGAAGTGAAACACTCTGTTCCGGTAGGTCATAGGAAAACGATATGTGCGGCATTGTCGGCGTAGCGGCCAAATCACCGGTCAATCAGTTGCTCTATGACGCGCTGCTGCTTTTGCAGCATCGCGGGCAAGACGCGGCCGGCATCGCCACCATGAAGGGCGAAAAAATCGCGATGTACAAGGCCAATGGTCTCGTGCGCGACGTGTTCCGCACGCGCAACATGCGCTCGCTGCCAGGCAACATCGGCATCGGCCAGGTGCGCTATCCCACCGCGGGCAATGCAGATTCAGAAGAAGAAGCGCAGCCGTTTTATGTCAACGCGCCCTTTGGCCTGTCGCTGGTGCACAACGGCAACCTGACCAACTGGAAGCAACTGAGCGAAGAGATGTTCCGCGTTGACCGGCGGCATATCAATACCGGCTCTGATTCTGAAGTGCTGCTCAACGTGTTTGCCAACGAACTGGCCGCAACCGCGCAGGGCACCACGCTAGACGAAGCCTCTGTGTTTGCTGCGGTGCGCGCGCTGCACAAGCGCGTGCGCGGCAGTTACACCGCGGTGATCATGATTGCCGGCTTCGGGCTGGTGGCGTTTCGCGACCCGTTCGGTATTCGCCCGCTGGTAGTAGGTAAGCATGAGACTGCCGCCGGCAGCGAATACATGGTGGCCAGCGAATCGGTGGCGCTGGATGCCAACGGCTTTGAGATGATGCGCGAAATTGCGCCCGGTGAAGCGGTAACGGTCGATATCGACGGCAATATCCGCTTCATGCAGTGCGCCGACCGCCCGGTGCTGGCGCCGTGCGTGTTTGAGTACATCTATTTTGCCCGGCCCGATTCGCTGATGAACGACATCAGTGTGTACCGCAGCCGCCTGCGCATGGGCGAGACGCTGGCCACCAAAGTGGCCAACGATCTGCCCAGCGGCGCGATTGACGTGGTGATTCCAATCCCGGATTCAGCCCGGCCATCGGCCATGCAACTGGCGCTCAAGCTGGGCATCAGCTTCCGCGAAGGATTTATCAAAAACCGCTACATCGGCCGCACCTTCATCATGCCCGGCCAAGCGGTACGCAAGCGCTCGGTGCGGCAAAAGCTCAACGCCATCCGCGAAGAATTTGCCGGCAAAAATGTGCTGCTGGTGGATGATTCCATCGTGCGCGGCACCACCAGCCGCGAGATTGTCGATATGGCGCGCGAATCCGGTGCGGCCAAAGTGTTTTTTGCCAGCGCCGCGCCGCCGGTGCGCTGGCCGAATGTGTATGGCATTGACATGCCCACGCGCAGCGAGCTGATTGCCGCGCGCCGCACCGAAGAGCAGGTATGCCGTGAAATCGGCGCGGATGCGCTGATCTTCCAGGATCTGGACGCGCTCAAGGGCTCGCTGCGCGCGCTCAATCCTGCGCTCAAGGATTTTGATGCGTCGTGCTTTGACGGCCGCTACGTCACGGGCGACGTAACGCCGGCGTATCTTGAAGCATTGGAAGCCGCCAAGAACGGCAAGAACGCCGAGGAAGCAAGCAATCTTTCGCGCAACTTTGGCTTTGCGGCCAATGGTGAATAGATCCAGGCCGCACCGAGCCGTCCGGCACGCAGGCCAATCGCGTGGCTGATCTGCAAGATGCGCTGGCCGCGCATCATCGGCCGCTTGCAGCGACGACCGAGCAGCAATCCCTTTACATCGCAGGAGCCATCGGCAAGTTTGGCGAAGCGCTGATCGCGCTGGCGGCCAGCCAGTCGCGCCTAGCCGCTGTCTGGGTCGCCGTAGAGCAGGCGCTGCCCTCCACCGAAGCGAAAGTGACGCCCACCTTTGGCAAGGCGCTGCCCGCCGGCGTGGATGCCGCAGTACTCGTACTCAGCGATGCCGCCGCAGGCCTGACCTACTACGGCCGCGATGCGATTTACAGCCGCGTCACGGCCACAGACCTGCTTGCGCGCGCCACTGCACTCAAGGCCGCAGGCGTGCGCCGCCTGGCGCTGGTGCAGCCGGTGGATTTTTGGCAGCAGCCCGAGTCCGTGCGTGGCCTGCTCGCCAGCCAGGACGAGCTGGCCATCTCCCTACTCGGGTTTGAGGTGCTGCTGGTCGTGCGCCCGCCGCGGCAGGATGACAAGCCTGCTGCCGCGAGTCGGCTGCAACGCGTGGTCGATACCTACCTGCGCCAGTTCCGCTGGCTCGCACCCGCGCGGCTGCCGCTGACCCACCGCGACGTGGCCGGATTTGTGATCGAGCGGCTGCTTGCGGGTGAGCCTGGCGTGCATGTGATCGAAGCGGGCGAGCTTGAAAAGCTGATCTACCCTGCACGGGCTAACAACCCTCTCCCTCGCAGGGAGAGGGCAGGGTGAGGGTGCGATCTCACTGAAACGGCCACCGCCCCGAGTCAGTGAGCGCGTCACAGGCGGCATAATCTCCAAATGACCCGCCCCCCCTTCGATCCTAAAGAACTCGACCCCCAAACTCTCGCCATCCGCGCCGGCAGCACGCGCAGCGAGTTTGGCGAGCATTCCGAGGCGCTGTTCTTTACCTCCAGCTTTACCTTTAACAGCGCCGCTGAGGCCGCTGCGCGCTTTGGCGGGCACAGCGACGGGCCGATCTATTCGCGCTTTACCAACCCCACAGTGGCGATGTTTGAGCGCCGCCTGGCCGCGCTGGAGGCCACACAGGCCTGCATTGGTACGTCCAGCGGCATGTCTGCCGTACTCACGGTGTGTCTGGGGCTGCTCGCCGCTGGCGACCATATTGTGTCTGCGCGCTCGATTTTTGGCGCCACGCATCAACTGTTTGTGAATTTGCTTTCCAAGTTTGGCATCAGTGTGAGCTCTGTGCCGCAAGGCAATTTGGACGCGTGGCAGGCCGCCATGCAGCCCAATACCAAGCTGCTCTACGTGGAAACGCCGTCCAACCCGCTCATGGAAATTGCCGACATCGCTGCGCTGCGCGTGCTTGCCGACAAGCAGGGCGCAACGCTCGCGGTGGATAACTGCATCTGCTCGCCGGCGCTGCAGCAGCCGGCCAAGCTAGGCGCGCATCTGGTGCTGCACTCGGCCACCAAGTTTTTAGACGGGCAGGGCCGTGTGATCGCCGGCGCCATTTGCGGGCCAAAGCAGCTGCTCGACGAAAAGTTCATGCCCGTGATGCGCAGCGCCGGGCCCTCGCTGTCGCCCTTTAATGCCTGGCTGCTGCTTAGAGGCATGGAAACGCTCTCGGTGCGCGTGCAGGCGCAAAGTGCTGCAACGTTGGAACTTGCCAAGCGGCTCGCCGCGCACAAGGCCGTGGCGCGCGTGCTCTACCCCGGCCTGGCCAGCCACCCGCAGCATCTGCTTGCGATGGCGCAGCAGCAGGGCAGCGGCGGCGCAGTGCTCACATTTGAGCTTCCCGGCGGGCGTGATGCAGCGTGGAAAGTCATCGACGCCACGCGCCTGTGGTCCATCACCGCCAACTTTGGCGACACCCGCTCCATCATCACCCACCCGGCCACCACCACCCACGGCCGCTTAACGCCCGAGGCGCGCGCCGCGCAAGGTGTGACCGAGGGCATGATCCGCCTGGGCGTTGGGCTGGAGAACGTGGACGATCTGTGGGCGGACTTGGAGCGCGGGCTGGCGTAAGGTCTTGGCAACCTGCGTCGAGCAATTTGTTAAGCAGTTTTTCTGGATTTTGAGGCCAACTACGCATATTCCATGCGGGTTTTCAGTGGTTTTTGCCTGGAAACCCGCATAAATACTGCGTAGAGCACTTCTAGCGTTGCTTTTCAGCCGCACGCGCCGCCACTTCAAACGCGTTGCCCCAATACAGGCCGCGGCCACGCAGTAGCGACCAGACGCTCGCCGCGCTATAGGCCAGTGGAAACAGCACGCCCCAGGCATGAAATTGGCGGACATGCGCCAGCTCATGCGCGAGCGTGCCGTGTAGCGCCGCATCGTCCCGCGCCAGCACCACGTTACCGAGGGTAATGGCGCTCATCGCGCCCAGCGGATGCGCTGCCAGCCAGCGCGGCAAGCGGCCGCCATGCGCTAGAGTGATGCCGGAAACGGTGCGCATGCGGGCACCTGCCAGACGCGCAAGGCCGATGCCAAGCAAGGTGTAGGGCAGGGCGGAGCTTGCAGTGAGATTCGTCAAGAAGCTGAAGGACACGCGCATGGCTTACTGTAGCGTGACTGGGGGCCGGCAGAAACGTGGCAGGTGATGAACCACTGCGTCAGCGCATGTCATTCAGAGCAGCGCGAGGAATCTCCTGCCGCGCGTACAGAGATTCCTCGCGTTGCTCGGAATGACAGCCTGCTGAGATCAGCCTTCGCCCAGGTGCTGGGGAGCGTTCAGGGCAGGCTAAAAACTCGCAAACCCACCGCGAATCAACCCGACCGCGCGGCCTTCAATCGCAAAACCGGGCGTGCGGGGCGTGACCACAATCGGTTTGTAGTCTGGATTTTCTGCAATCAATTGAATCTGGTCACGGCCACGCAAAAAGCGCTTGACGGTCACCTCATCGCCCAAGCGCGCCACCACAATCTGCCCGTCTTTGGCCTCTGCCGTGCGCTTTACGGCCAGCAAGTCGCCATCCAGAATGCCGGCACCCTGCATGCTCATGCCGCGCACCTTGAGCAGATAGTCTGGCTTGGCGGAGAAAAAGTTGGCATCTACCGCGTGCTCGGACTGCACGTTTTCTTCCGCCAGGATGGGTGAGCCGGCCGCGACGCGGCCAATCAGCGGCAGTGTGAGCTGCATGAACGCTGGACTGGGCAGCACGGCTTGGCGCGGCACCGCGTCCATGAGGCGAATGCCGCGCGAGGAGCCGGGCGAAAGCTCAATGGCGCCCTTGCGCTGCAGCGCGCGCAGATGATCTTCTGCCGCGTTGGGCGAGGCAAAGCCCAGCGCCTGCGCGATTTCTGCTCGCGTGGGCGGAAAACCGGTTTCCATCACGGTATTGCGGATCAGTTCCAGCACCTGTTTTTGGCGTGCGGTTAGTTGCAGCATGGCATACTCGCTTGGGCAAACATGCGTAACTGTAACTATATCCACTGGATATTGCAACAGCTTTAGCGCGTTTATCCTTGTGGTGAAAATGCCTGCTTCACCCAATTCGCGGGAGGTCAGCTGCTCGGCGGGGCTGTTTTTTCGCGGCAGAATGCCAACGCAACATAAGAAGTCTCGCGTGATGACAAGGGGAGCGCGAGCCTCTCGCAAGGTAGCCGGGCAGATCAGATTCACTGATCTTGCGTGCGCGCATGGCAGATGGCGCCATGCCGCGGCACGCGTGGCATGCGGGGGTGCACTCTTGCCCCTGTTAACGCCTTGACAGCGCTTTTGTGAACGTAGAACTGCTCAAAACTCTGCCGTCCTTGCAGCCAGTACTTGCCAGCTGGCAAGACCTTGCCGCCGGCATGCCGTTTCGCCAGCCCGAGTGGCTGCTTGCCTGGTGGCAGCATTTCAAGCGTGAGACTGATGAGCTCTTTGTGCTAGTGGTGCGCGATGACGAGGCGCGGATACGCGCCATTGCGCCATGGTATCGCGACATGCGGCGCAGAACCGTGCGGTTTTTGGGCGATGGCCCGGTATGTACAGATCACTGCACCGTGCTGATTGACCACCGGTTCAGTGACGAGCCCATTCCCGCCGCTATTGCTGCAAAACTGTGTGCGCTGGCCGGTGCGGCAGATGGCTGGGCCACGCTGCACTTCGAAGCAATTGATTGCCATGACGCAGTGATGGGCACGTTCACGCGCGAAATGCAGCAGCTGCACGCCAAGGTGCACCGCTCGCACTATGCCAACACTTGGCTGGTGGACTTGCCGCAAGGCTGGGACAAATTTGTCGAAGGTCTGTCGCGCAAGTCACGCAAAACGCTGCGCAACCGCGCCAACAAACTGGAAAAAGTACAGGTGCGCTGCGTGCACAGCCAGGCAGAACTGGATGCCTTCATGCCCGTGCTGGTGGACTTGCATCAAAAGCGCCGTAACGCCATGGGCGACGCTGGCTGCTTTGCCGACCCGCGGTTTGAACCGTTTTTGCGTGAGGTTGCGACGCAGCTGCTGCCCCGCGGGCAATTGCAGGCTTTTTCGCTTTGGCTGGAGGGCCGGCCGATTGCTGCGGATATCGGGTTTCGCACCGACAGCCGCATGGATGTTCGCGGTGAAAGCCGCTGGCTGTGCTACCAGGCCGGGATCGAACCGGGCTTGATGGAGCACGAACCCGGCAAGCTGGCCAACATCCACATCCTGCGCCACGCTGAAAAATTTGGCGTGACCACGGTGGACTTTTTGCGCGGCGATGAACCTTACAAACAGCAACTCAAGGCCGACCCGCATCCGGTGTGCGATCTGCGCTTTACCGCACCCGGCCTGGCGGGCAACCTGCGGCAGGCATGGTGGCAGGCGCTGGCAAAGGCCCGCGGTGCACGCACCGTCCTGCGGCGCAAGCTCAAGCCGGAACCCGTGGGCACAGCGCCAGAAGAGTAAGAGGGCGCGGCCTGAAAGACCGGTACCCAGTATCCATGCGGATGTTCAGGCATAAATGCTTCAAAACCCGCATGGATATTGCGTAGCGTTCTTTTCTATTGATGTGGCACAGGCGTTCATCGTCAGGGCAAGATATTTGGCGTATTGATTAATTTGTGCCTATAATCAAAGGCTTAGCTAATTTTTCACCTCGCCACACCATTTTCGACGCTTGGGTGGCACAACATTCCAAGAGGAGTCTTATGCGTCACTACGAGATTGTTTTAATTATTCATCCGGATCAGAGCGAGCAAGTGCCCGCGATGATCGAGCGCTACAAGGGCGTGATTACCGCTGCCGGCGGCAAGGTGCATCGCCTGGAAGACTGGGGCCGCCGCCAACTGGCCTACAGCATTGAGAAGCTCGCCAAGGCGCATTACCTGTGCATGAATATCGAGTGCGGCCAACCCGCGCTGGAAGAGCTGGAGCACGGCTTCAAGTTCAACGACGCAGTGCTACGCCACCTGACGCTCAAGAAAGACGCGGCTGAAACCGAACCGTCGATCATGATGAAGTCGGTGGAGCGTGAAGAAGCGCGCAAATCGTCGCAGCAAGAATCTGCGCCGGCAACATCAGCACCAGCGGCAGCAGCGGTAGCCGCCTGATTCAGCCGGCCCGTTTCGCGTTTTGAGCGTTTGACCTGAGCAACAAGCATAACCACCTGAGCCTTCGCGCCACGAT
>JBJOQV010000332.1:0-2843 GCA_046049785.1 Pseudomonadota bacterium | reverse complement strand
TCACTTTGCGTGGCAAAGTGGTTGTGCCAAAACAGCGTCATGCGCTCGGCCAGCGGCGTTGGCGTGGCCAGCATTTGCTGTACCCACCATGCGCGCAGCTCATTGACACGCTGCACATCTTTGGCGCGGTATTCGCGGCGCTGGTCTTCCGTCATGTCGCGCCGCTGTTTGGGCGTGATGATTGGTTCATTGACAAACGCTGGCATGGGGCTGGCTACCGCAGCGCTGGCGGCGCGCACTAACCGCGCAGCAGCTTCACGCTGCGACAGGCCGACAATCGCGGCTACTTCAGATTCACGCGGATCGAACCCTGACCGCGTGAGCAAGGTGCGGGCCTCCTGCGTATCCAGGCTTGCGCTCGCGGCAGCCGCGGCGTTGCTGCCGATGACAAGCGCACCCGTGAGCAGGACTGACACGAACACTTGGTGGATGTGCATCATGACTCCTTAACGCGCAGGTTTGGCCGATGCGCGCCGGAACCGGCGCGGCAGCTACTGGCCTTGCTGGTACATGCGCCGCGCATCGCGAATTTGGTCACGCAGCTGCTGGCGCTCTTCCGGACTCAAACGGCGCGGGCCGCCTTGCCCATTGGCAGGCACGACCGGCACCGGTTGCGGCGCCACTACCGGCGGCCGCGGTTGCGGCATGGGCACGGGCTGCACCGGCTGATTCAAGGCTGGCGGCAAGGCGCGCTGCTCCCGGCGCTGTTCACGCTCAACTTGCTGTTGCATCCGCGCCTCACGTTTGGCTTCTCGGAACGCGGCTTTTTCCGGACCGGGCTGCGCCGAAACGCCAGCGGCCATTGCCCCGAGCAGGGCAACAACTAGCAAACGATTCAACTTATACATGGCTTTCCGGTCCAAAGGGGTGATGCAGATACAACGCAGGGGTTCCCATCAACGATGACCATGCTAGAGCCCGGTCTGGTGAGAGTCTTGCACAGTTTGTAACACCCTGTATCCACCCCACAGTAAAAGGTATTCACTGGCGATTGCTTTGGATACGATAGCGTCCATGGAGCGAAAACAAAGAATTTTGGTCGTCGATGACGACTCCCGACTGCGCGATTTGTTGCGCCGCTACCTCACCGAGCAGGGCTTTGAGGTGCTGGTGGCTGAAGACAGTGTGCGGATGAGCCGCCTGACGCAGCGCGAGCGCTTTGACCTGCTGGTGCTCGATCTGATGATGCCTGGCGAAGACGGCCTGTCTATCCTTAAGCGCTTGCGCTCGGCCAACGATATGACGCCGGTAGTGATGCTGACCGCCAAGGGCGAGGACATTGACCGGATTATTGGTCTGGAGCTTGGCGCAGACGACTATCTGGCCAAGCCATTTAACCCACGTGAACTGCTGGCGCGCGTCAACGCGGTACTGCGCCGCGCACCGGAACCCGAGGCGCCGGGTGCACCTTCCAGCGCTGAAGAAATGGTCGAGTTCGGGCCGTTCATGCTGGACCTGTCGCGCCGCACACTCACCAAGAATAGTGAGCCGCTGGAAATCACCAGTGGCGAGTTTGCTGTGCTCAAAGTTTTCGCACGCAACCCGCGCGTGGCGCTGTCGCGCGAAAAGCTGATGGAACTTGCGCGCGGCCGTGAGCTGCAAGCGTTTGACCGTAGTTTGGACGTGCAGATTTCGCGCCTGCGCAAGCTAGTGGAAGAAGATCCTGCAAAACCTGCTTACATTCAGACCGTGTGGGGAGTGGGTTACGTCTTCATTCCCAACCCCTGATCGTCAAATTCAGTGAATTTTCTGCGCCGCCTGCCCTTTTTCTGGCGCACGCTGCTTTTCCTGTTGCTGCTGCTGACTGTCAGCCTGACGGCGTTTTGGCAGAGCTTTCGCACGCTTGATCTGGAACCGCGCGCGCGGCAGCTGTCCGCGCAAGTGGTGGCCATTGTCAACCTGACGCGCTCAGCGCTGATTTATTCCGACGCTATTGCGCGCCAGGCTCTGATCTCTGAGCTCAACTCGCATGAGCGCGTGCAGGTCTATCCGCTGGAAGACAACGACTTGACCGAGCCGCTGCCAAGTACAGAATTTGCGCAGCTGTTTACCACCAATATCCGCCAGACTCTGGGTGCCAAAACACGGGTTGCGAACGCGGTAAACGGCCGCGCCGGCTTGTGGGTGAGTTTTCAGATCGAAGATGACGATTACTGGCTGCGCGTGGAGCGTGAGCGGATTGAGCGCAACCCCGGCCTGCAGTGGCTGATCTGGGGTGCGGTGGCGCTGCTGCTGTCGATGGTGGGTTCAGTGCTCATCAGCAGTGCGATTTCCGATCCGCTGCGCCGGTTGGCGCGCGCGGCGCAGCAGGTGGCCAGCGGCACACGGCCGCAGCCTTTATCTGAAACCGCGTCGGGCGAAGTGGCGCAAGTCAACCGCAGCTTCAATCACATGGTGACCACGCTGGCACAAATGGAAGAAGAGCGCGCGGTGATGCTGGCCGGCGTCTCGCACGACCTGCGCACACCCATCACGCGCATGCGCCTGGAGCTTGAAATGTCGGGTTTGAGTGACGAGGCGCTGACCGGTATGCAAGGCGATCTTGCGCAGATGGAAGGCATTGTCAATCAGTTCATGGATTTGGCGCGGCCCGGCACGGCGCGCAGCGAGCCTTTTAGCCTGACTGAACTCACCGACAACATCGCCGGCCGCTATGCGCAAGAGGCGCGCGGCACCATCCGGTTACACACGCCGCCAGGTAAGCCGCTCACGGTAACTGGCGACGCGGCCGCGCTGGACCGCGCACTGACCAATCTGATCGAGAACAGCTTGCGCTATGGTGCGCCGCCCGATAGTGCGCCGCGCGTGGAGATCACCCTGGAGCAGCGGGGCAACTTGGCCTG
>JBJOQV010000331.1:0-3045 GCA_046049785.1 Pseudomonadota bacterium | reverse complement strand
GATGTTGCCGGCGCCAAGGCGCAGCTGCAGTGGGCGGCAGACAAGTCGCGCGATGAGTCCTACCGCATCATCGCCCGCGTGCGCCTGGCGGGTCTGCTGCTGGACGAAAAGAAATACGATGAAGCGCTCGCCTTGCTCAGTCCAGCCAAAATCGCCAAGCTTGCGCCACTGGTCAATGACCGCCGTGGTGACGTGCTGACCGCGCAGGGCAAGCGCGAGGAAGCGAAAACCGCGTACCTGGATGCATACAAAGGCATGGACGAGACCGATCCCATGCGTCAACTGGTGCAGCAAAAACTCGAAGCGCTGGGCGGCGCTGTGCCGGAGCAGGCGCCCAAGGTCGGCTAGCGCGTGGTGATGCGCTGGTTGTGCATATAAAAGTGGCACTACGCAATATCCATGCGCTTTTTCAGGCAAAAATGGCTGAAAAGGCGCATGGATATTGCGTAGAGGCCTTGAAAATCTATCTCAGCACCGTATTTTGAAAGGTTTCGCCATGCGCATGTTTGCGCGTTTTTCTACTGTGTGCCTGGTCTTGCTGGCAGCCGGTCTTGCCGGCTGCGGCAGCTTGAATCCGTTTGCCGATCCGCCGCGCACAAAACCGGTGGAGCTAACTGACTTTCCTGCATCCGCCAAGCTGACGCAGGCCTGGCAGGCATCGCTTGGCGGGGCGTCTGTGGGTTCTGCCTCACTGGTTACGACCGCTTCCCAGCAGTTGCGCCTGCTCGCCGCGGCCGGCGAGCGGGTGAGTGTGATTGATCCGGCCAATGGCACCGTGCTGGCGCGGGCTGAAGCGCCCGCCGCGCTTTCCACCGGCGCGGGCGGCGATGGCGAACTGATCGTCGCAGCAACGCGCGCCGGTGATGTGATGGCTTGGAGCATGGATGGCAAGCAGGCCTGGCGTGCACCGCTGAACGCGGAGATTCTTGCCCGCCCAGCGATTACTGACGGCGTTGCGGCCGTCCTTACCACCGATGGGCGCTTGGTGGGCTTTGACGCGGGCACTGGCAAACGCCGCTGGGTCGTGCAGCGGCCGGCACCGGCGCTGGCGCTGCGGATTGCCAGCCCCATCGTGCCGGTGCGCGGCGGATTCTTGGTTGGCATGGCCGGTGGGCGCGTGCTCGCTGTTGGGGCGCGTGATGGCCAGGTGCGCTGGGAAACCTCGCTTGCGGTACCCAAAGGCTCCAATGAAGTGGAGCGGATCGCGGACATCGCCCCGGCGGTGGGTGCGCTCTCGGGCGATCTGTGCGCCGCGGCGTATCAGGGCCGTGTGGGCTGCGTATCGGCGCGCGACGGCAAGCTGAGCTGGGCGCGCGATTTTTCTTCCGCCGTGGGCGTGGGCACCGCCAACAACCAGGTGCTTGCGACGGATGAGCGCTCGGTTGTGCACGGCCTGGGCGGCTCCGCTGGCGCGACCTTATGGACCAATGAAGGCCTGAAAGACCGCCAAGCCACGGCACCGGTGGCCACCGGCGGTTTTGCCGCGGTGGGTGATTACAAAGGCTTTGTGCATCTGCTGAATCTGCGCGACGGCAAGTTTGCAGCGCGCGCAAGCACGGATGGTTCGGCCATCGTGGCCGCACCGGTGCTGATTGAATCGCAAGGCCGGCGCCTCGTGGCTGTGCAAACGGCAAACGGCAGCGTATTTGCGCTGGCGCAAGAGTAGTCGCGGAATTTCGCGAACCAATTAGGAAAACTGCGTGATGAAGCCAATCGTGGCGATTGTGGGTCGCCCCAATGTCGGCAAGTCCACGCTGTTTAACCGCTTGACCCGCAGCCGCGACGCGCTGGTGGCGGATTTTGCCGGCCTCACGCGTGACCGGCATTACGGCAATGGCCGCATTGGTGAGCGCGAGTTCATCGCCATTGACACTGGCGGCTTTGAGCCCGTGGTCAAAGAAGGCATCGTGCGCGAGATGGCCAAGCAAACGCTGCAGGCCATTGATGAATCTGACGTGGTGATTTTTCTGGTCGATGGCCGCGCCGGCTTGACGCGCCAAGACCTGGATATCGCCGAAACGCTGCGCAAACGCGGCCGGCCCGTGGTGCTGGCGGTGAATAAGACCGAAGGCATGGCCACCACCGGCGTAACCTCCGAGTTCTATGAACTGGGCATGGGCGAGCCGCATCCGATTTCCAGCGCGCACGGTGACGGCGTACGCAGCCTGATCGACGAGGCGCTGGACAAATTGCCGCAGACCGGCGCTCCGGTCGAAGAACCTAGCGCAGAAAAAGTCAAGGGCACGCCGCGCATTGCCGTGGTGGGCCGTCCCAACGTGGGCAAATCCACGCTGATCAACGCGCTGGTGGGCGAAGAGCGCGTGATTGCATTTGATGCTCCAGGCACTACACGGGATGCCATCGAAGTGCCGTTTACCCGCAACGGCAAGCCCTACATTTTGATTGATACGGCCGGCATCCGTAAGCGTGGCAAAGTGTTTGAGGCGATCGAAAAGTTTTCGGTGGTAAAAACCCTGCAGGCGATTGCGGACGCGAACGTAGTTGTGCTGTTGATCGACGCGCGCGAGGCCATTACAGACCAGGACGCGCACATCGCCGGTTACATTTTGGAATCCGGCCGCGCCATCGTCATTGCGCTGAATAAATGGGACGGCATGGATGAATACACCAAGGAGCGCGCCAAAACCGAGCTGCGGCGCAAACTGGCCTTCTTGCATTTTGCTAATGTGCACCACATATCGGCTTTGAAAGGAAACGGCCTCGCTGCATTGATGAATTCGCTAGACGCCGCGCATGCGGCTGCTTTTGCCAAGCTGTCTACTCCAAAACTCACGCGCGCAATGATCGCGGCAGTGGAGCAGCAACAGCCGCCGCGCAAGGGATTGCACCGCCCCAAGCTGCGCTATGCGCACCAGGGTGGGCAAAACCCGCCGATCGTGGTGGTCCATGGTAATGCGCTTGACGCGGTGTCCGACTCATATAAACGCTATTTGGAAGGCAAGTTTCGCGAGGAATTCAAACTGACTGGAACGCCGCTGCGGATCGAGATGCGGACTTCCAAAAACCCCTATGCAAAGAGCGAAT
>JBJOQV010000330.1:0-4864 GCA_046049785.1 Pseudomonadota bacterium | reverse complement strand
GTGCACGGTGGACACGCTGCGACTGACCGAGGAGGTCTACTTCACGGTGATCTGCCACGCTCGCGGCAAAGACTCTTACCCGCGAGCGGTCGCGCAAAGCCAATGTTCCATCAACGATGATCGTATGAGAGCAGCGCGGCTGGTTCTGCAGATTTCTGAATCAGCGCCGTCTCGCGAGGTATTTGTCTGGTGTTCAACTGATCCTCGCTGAGCTAGCCCCTAGCCAACGGGTAAGTCGTCAGAGCAGACGCTTATTGCTTGAAGTCGATCACGCAATATCCATGCGGTTCTTCAGACAAATTAGCTTCAAGATGCCCATGGATAATGCGTATTCGTTTTTCAAAACTTGGTCGACATGATCAAATAAAGGCACGTTTTACGATGCGTGCAAATTGCACCAGACTTTGTTATTCATGGCCCGTACGCTGATTGTTCGCCCTTTTCTAGCTGCCGAATGGCGGCTGTACCGTGAGCTGCGTCTGCGTTCGCTCGCGGACTCGCCTGACGCGTTTGGCAGCACGCTGGCGCTGGAGCAGGGCCGCGCTGACGAGCATTGGGCGCAGCGGCTGGCCGGCGGCTGCGACGGCGCGGCGTGGAACTTGGCGGTGCTCGCGCAAGTAGATGGGCAGGGCGCCGGGCTGGCGTGGGGGCGTATCGAACCTGAACGGCCCGATGCTGCGAACCTGTATCAAATGTGGGTCGCGCCACAGGCGCGCGGCATGGGTGCGGGTGGCAAGCTGCTGGACGCTGTGATTACCTGGGCGGCGCTGCGGCGCGTGCGCACGCTGTATCTTGGCGTGACCTGCGGTGAAACTCCCGCGCAGCGCATGTATGCGCGCGCAGGGTTTCGCGCTGTTGGCTCGCCCGAATTGCTGCGCGCAGACAGCACACTGCTGGCGCAGAACATGCAGCTTGATCTGCCGCCCGTGGTGAACGCTTAGACGCAGCATGCACCGCCGTTACGCGGTTGCCGCCAACTACGGTTGCACCAACTGTTCACGAAAAAATGCCGCGATTTTTACATCGACGGCAGGCATTTGCGCGCGGTTAAAACCCGGTGGGTCGTTGATCAGCTCGGCGGAGATGCCGCTCAAGCCCGGCGGCAGCGGCGAGATCAGTGCGCCGTGACCGGCAGTAGGCAAGTGCGCCAAGTGAACGCAGGTTTTGCAGGCAGCCAGCACTCGCTCGCTGTGAAATTTTGGCGTAAGCCAGATGTCGCGCCCGGCGGTGATAAGTGCGAGTGGCACGCGCGGCGCGGCCAGCGATGGCATGTCAAAGTCGGCGGCAAACGGCACGCCGGCAACTGCGGCGGCGATGCGCGGGTCTTGATGCGTGTGCAGCGTATCGTCGTCCAGCTTGAGGTCAATCACACTCAGGGCGACACTGCGCTTGAGTGCGTCCAGGCTGCCGCCGGTTTGCCGCACATTCGGGCCGGCGCAGGTGGCAAAGTCCTCTTTGATGTTGGCCACGCAATGGCGTTTGAGATTGCCGCGCGACCAGGCCCCGCCGGCAAGCGTCAATGCCGTATGGCCACCTGCAGACATGCCATACACACCCACTTTCTGCAGGTCCAGCAGCGGCGCAAAGCGCGCATCGCGGCCGATGGCATCGATGGCGCGGGAGACTTCTGCCGGCCGCTGCTGCCAACTTGCGGGGCCGGTCTGGCTGCTGTCCTGGTAGTTGTCGCCACGGTGCTCCGGCATGGCCACCACAAAACCGGCCTGCGCCAGGACACGTGCAGCGTCTGAATGCACCCAGGGCGAGCCGCCCGAGCCGTGCGAAATCACGACAAGGCGGCCGTTGCCTTTGACCGGCGCGCCGCGCGGGGCGACTTGCAGGGTGAACGGGCCGCGCGTTGTTGTTTGGTCTGGGTCGGCGCTGGGGTAGAACACGGTGACGGGGCCATCTTGCTCGGTGGCGGGAATGCTGCTTAAACCCACGCCGGCGTAAGCAGGGCAAATTGCCGCAAGTGTCGCCGCGAGTGCCAGCGCTGCAGCAGCGAGCCAACTTGCCATGCGGCGCGGGGTGGGTTTCATCCACAAAACTGACATCGTGTTGCTCCAAAAAAGAAGGCTTAGGCCTTCGGAGCAGTCAGAATGAGATTTTGCGCGGGGATTGTCTTGCCGAAAGCTGGTGATTCGCGTTTTCGGCCAGCCGATTTCATGATTCGGCCATGTTTTTCTGTAATTGCTCCTGCCGGAACTCGGTCGGCGTGCGGCCGGTGGCGGCCTTGAACGCACGGTTGAACGGGCCGATCGATTGAAAACCTGATTCCAAAGCAATCGTGAGCACCGGCAGATCGCGCCGCGCCGGGTCGGCCAGCGCCTGCTTTGCCTCTTCAAGACGCAGGCCGTTGATGTAGGCGTTGAAGTTACGGTGGCCAAGCCGGCCGTTGATCGCGCGGCGTAGGCGGTATTCCGCCACGCCCAGTTTGCTCGCAAGGCTTGCTACGGTGAGGTTTTCCAGCCGGTAGGCGCGGCCTTCTGTCATCAGGGTGGAGAGCCGGGTCAGCAGCGCATCTTCAGCCAGGTCGGGCGCGGCGCCTTGCGTGTGAGCAATCGTGGGCGCCTGGGCCGGTGCAATCGCCACCTCTGCCGGCTGCGCGTTGGCGGAAAAAAAATCGCGTTGCCGCACCACCAGAACACTTGCCGCAACGCCCACCACAATAAACAGCAGTCCGGCCATGTCCAGCACTGCGGAGGAGCCCGATAGCTGGCCGCGGCCAGACACAACGCGCACCACCACCATGCCCAGCGTGTACGCGCTGCCGGACAACACCACAAAGATGCGCAGTTGCCGGCGGCGCTCGACCAGATCGGCGTTCCATTGCCGCGCAGCGGCCGCCAGCGCGAGCATTGCAAAGACAAAAGGCGTCAAGCGCATGGCAGTGCCCGTGATCTTGCGTAACTCTGGAAACGGTGCACCGGGCGATGTGAGCAAGCAGTGCGAGGCGCCAAGTAGCACCACCAGTATCCACGCGCCAATGTGCAGCGGGCCGATGACAAATTCATCATCAAACAGCGTGCGCACAAAGATCCAGAACAGCACCGAGTTGGCAATCGAGATGCCCACCGGCAGCGCCTGCCATTCGCAGGGCAGGGTGCGTTCAAGCGCCGGCGTAGAGCTCACGATCTGAATGCACAGGCACAGCATGAAAAACGCGCCGACTTTGGCGATACGCACGTTGAATGCATCGCGCCACAGCGCAAACGCCAGCAGCAGCGCGAGCACTACGGCTGCGCCCCGCATGGCGGCGTCCAGCAAGGCGGCTGCTTCAGATGTCCACATCGGTATTGTTCTGCACACTTAACCCGGCGTTGAGTATGCCTGCTATTGTGTTTTGATTGACAGCCGCGAATGGTGCACGCAATATCCATGCGGGTTTTGGGGCAATATTGCCTGAAAACACGCATGGATATTGCGTGCTTTGTTTTGAGAAACTACTCAATAGACGGGTATGTCAAGGCGCAACTTACAATCCGCGCTCTTTCTGCTTGCAAACCGTGGCATTGATGGCATCCGCAACCCTGGCCGATTGGCTCGAGCGCATCGAGCGTCTGCACCCCAAAACCATTGACATGAGCCTTGAGCGCGTGCGCACGGTGGCGCAGCGCTTGCAGATTGGCTTTAGCTGCCCGGTGGTGATTGTGGGCGGCACCAATGGCAAAGGATCCACCTGCACGTTTCTCACCAGCATCCTGCAGCAGGCCGGCTACAAGGTGGCGCTGCATACGTCGCCGCATCTGGTGCGGTTTAACGAGCGGGCGGTGTTTAACGGCGTCGAGGTGGAAGACGCAGCATTAGTGCCGTATCTGGAGCAAGTCGAAGCGGCTCGGTCGGCGGGCTTCGACAGGCTCAGCCCGAACGATTCGCAAGATATTTCGCTCACGTACTTTGAATTCACGCTGCTGGCGATTCTGCTGTGGTTCATGGATTGCAAGCCCGACGCCGTGGTGCTTGAAGTCGGCCTGGGCGGGCGGCTGGATGCGGTAAATATCATCGATGCGGATGTTTCGATTGTGACCAGCATCGATCTGGATCACATGGAATACCTGGGCCCCACGCGCGAGCATATCGGCTGGGAAAAAGCGCACATTTATCGGCCCGGTCGGCCCGCCATCTGCGCCGATCCACAGCCGCCACAGCGCTTGCTGGACTATGCGCACAGCATCGGCGCAGATCTGTGGCTGTTCGGTCGCGACTTCAACTATTCCGGTGACAAACAGCAATGGAGCTGGGCCGGGCGCGGCGCGCGGCGAAGCAGCATGGCGTACCCGGGCTTGCGCGGCGCGAATCAACTGCTCAATGCCTCGGCCGCGCTGGCGGCTCTGGAGGCGCTGAAAGACAGGCTGCCGGTGAGTCAGCAGGCCGTGCGCACGGGGCTGCTGCTGGCAGAAATTCCCGGCCGTTTTCAGGTGCTACCGGGCCGGCCCACGGTGATTCTGGACGTAGCGCACAACCCGCACGCCGCCGCCGTGCTGGCGCAAAATCTGCAGCAGATGGGTTTTCATCCCTACACCATTGCGGTGTTTGGCGCGATGAAAGACAAGGATCTGGATAGTGTGATTGAGAAACTCAAGAGCAACATTGATCACTGGCTGCTGACCGATCTGCCCACGTCGCGCGCGGCCACTGCAGTGCAGCTCGTCGAACGGATGGCAGCGCATGGAATCACTGCCAGCAGCCAGAAGGGTAAAGAACGCCAGATTGAAACCTTTGCGAACCCGATTGATGCATTGGCACGTGCCAAGGCGCTTGCAGGTGAGGGTGATAGAATTTTGGTCTTCGGATCGTTCTTCACCGTGGGCGGCGTGATGCAAAAAGCGCCGCGCTGAACCGCAGAACGCATCCGTACAGCATTCTT
>JBJOQV010000329.1:0-6712 GCA_046049785.1 Pseudomonadota bacterium | reverse complement strand
AGCGGCATTTTGTATGCGCGCATCGCCAGCCGCTTTGCCACCGCTGGGCGCCGTCTGGGCAAGATTGCCGGTGCGCGGCCCACACGCACCGGCAAACTGCTGTCACCTTGATGAATCAACCACCGATCTTCAGCCGCCCATGGAAAAACTGACCGCAGAAAACATCACCAAACGCTTTGGTGCGGCCGAGGTACTCAAAGGCGTAAGTGTGCGGGCCAACGCGGGCGATGTGATTTCCATGATCGGCTCGTCTGGCTCGGGCAAGAGCACGTTTCTGCGCTGCATCAACTTGCTTGAGAAGCCCAACGCAGGCCGCATTGTGCTGGACGGCGAAGAGCTGCGCCTAGCGCCGGACAAAACCGGTGCGCTGATGGCGGCAGACGCGGCGCAGTTGCAGCGCCTGCGCAGCCGCGTGGCGATGGTGTTTCAGCACTTCAACCTGTGGGCGCACATGACCGCATTGGCCAACGTGATTGAGGCACCAGTGCACGTGTTGAAAAAGCCGCGCAAAGAAGCGATTGAGCGCGCGGAGCATTACCTGCAGCGCGTGGGGGTGTATCACCGCAAAGACGCCTACCCATCGCATCTTTCCGGCGGCGAGCAGCAGCGCGTGGCCATTGCACGCGCGCTGGCGATGGAGCCAGAAGTGATGTTGTTTGACGAACCCACCTCGGCCTTAGATCCTGAACTGGTGGGCGAGGTGCTCAAGGTCATGCGCGATATCGCCGCCGAAGGCCGCACGATGATCGTGGTCACGCACGAAATGGGCTTTGCACGCGAAGTGTCCAACCACGTGGTGTTCTTGCACAAAGGGTTGATCGAGGAGCAGGGCGCGCCGCAGGAAGTGCTGCGCAATCCGAATAGCGAGCGTCTGCAGCAGTTTCTATCAGGCGCGCATCGATAGAACACTGGATTTAGAGGCCTCTACGCAATATCCATGCGCTTTTTCAGCCATTTTGCCTTGAAAAAGCGCATGGATATTGCGTAGAGCCTATTTTTGCTGTCCTTGCGAACGCAGCTCTAGTAGCTATTGTGCGGCCCACTCTGCTTGCTACGCGATTTTCAGCGGCAACGACCGCATCCGTTTGCCCGTGAGTGCAAACACCGCGTTGGCCACGGCAGGGGCAATCGGCGGCGTGCCGGGTTCACCCACGCCGCCTGGCGGCTCGCTACTGGCGATGATGGTGGTTTCCACCCACGGCGTTTCTTGCATTCGCAGCACCGGGTAGTCGCCAAAGTTGCCTTGCTCGACCGCGCCGTTTTTGAGTGTGATCTGCCCATACAGCGCCGCCGTCAGGCCAAACACCACGCTGCTTTCCATCTGCTGCGCAATGATGTTGGGGTTCACCGCAAAGCCGCAGTCAATCGCGCACCACACTTTGTGCACGGTGATCTTGCCAGCGTCCACCGACACTTCCGCCACCTGCGCAACGATGGAGCCAAAGCTGTGATGCAGGGCAATGCCCCGCGCGCGGCCGGCCTCGGGCTTCACGCTCCAGTTGCTGCGCTGCGCGGCGGTCTCTAGCACCTTGAGGTGGCGCGGATGGCGCTGCAGCAGCGCGCGGCGAAACTCAAACGGGTCTTTGCCGGCGGTGTGTGCGCATTCGTCCATGAAGCACTCAGAGAAGAACGCGTTCATCGAGTGGCCCACGCTGCGCCAGAAACCCAGCGGCACCGGGCTGTCATAGGCCACCTGGCGGTGGCTCTGGTGCGGCACGGCGTAGGGCCGGTCAAATATGCCTTCATTGGTGGTTTTGTCGGGCGAGGGCGCGGCAAACGCGGGAATCGCGCGGCGCATCCAGTCATAGGTAATCGATCCGCTGACCTGGCGCGTGGCGAGCGTTTGCAGATTGTTCTGCACATCCAGACCGCCGCGCATCTGCGCAATCGCGGCGGGGCGATAGTTGTCGTGGCGCGTGTCGTCTTCGCGGCTCCACAGCAGTTGCACCGGTGCGCCTTGCGTCACGGCGGCAATTTGCACCGCCTGCGCAATAAAGTCCATGTCCAGCCGGCGGCCAAAGCCGCCACCCAGCAAGGTGACATTGACCGTCACCGCTTCGCTCCCGATATCGAGCAGCCGGCCGATGAACAGCCGCACCGGCCCGGGCACCTGCGTGGGCGCCCAAATGGTGAGCTTGCCGTCATTGAACTGCGCAGTGCAATTCATTGGCTCCATCGTGGCATGTGCGAGATAGGGTGCGGTGTACTCAGCCTGCACTTTTTTCGCAGCTGCGTTAAAGGCCGCCTCGCCGTCGCCACGGTCGTGATAGCTCCAGCCTTTTTCGGCATCCAGTTGCTTGCGCATGTCGGTCATGATGGTTTCATGCGTCATGTCTGCATTGCGGCCCGCATCCCACACCACCGGCAGCTTGGCGATCGCTTGCTTGGCCTGCCAGGTAGAGCGCGCAATCACCGCCACCGCATCAGCCGCGCCAAACGCGCCCGGCACGGCTGTTACGCGAACCACGCCAGGCATTTGCAACACTGCGTTGGCGTCAAAGCGCTGCAGCCTGCCGCCAAAGGTGGGGCACATGGCAACTGCGGCAAACAGCAGCCCGTCTGGCCGCACGTCAATCCCAAACTGTGCGCTGCCGTCTGACTTGGCCTGCGCATCCAGCCGCAGCGTAGGCTGGCCCAGCAGCGTGAACTGGCGCGGGCTTTTCAGCTCCACATCCGGAATCGGCCGCGCAGCAGCGTCTTTGGCCAGCTCGCCGTAGCGCACACTTTTGCCGCTTTTGTGCGTGACCACACCGGCCTTGATCGTGCATTCAGTCGCCGGCACGCCAAGCTTGCCGGCCGCGGCAGACAGCAGCATCGCGCGCGCTGTTGCCCCCGCCATGCGCATCGGCTGCCATGCATCCTTGACGCTGGAGGAGCCGCCGGTGATGTGCAGGCCCAGTTCGCGCGCTACTTTCCCCACGATCCATTCGGCCGCGTTGACGGTACTTGAGCCGTGCTGGTCAGGATGAAACGGCAGCGCATCGATCAGCATGGCAACATTGCCGTGGATGGCGTCATTCGGTGCTTGCACCAGCCTGATCTGCGACAGATCGCAATCCAGCTCTTCAGCCACCAGCATAGGCAGCGCGGTTGTTACGCCCTGCCCCATCTCGCTACGCGGCATCGCCACGCGCACCGTGCCATCCGGCGCGATCGCCACCCAGCCGTTGAGTGCCACCGCGCCGTCTTGCAGCGCCAGCGTCTGCCCGGTGCCCAGACGGCTGCGCGCAGGCAGCACGCCCCAACCCACGACAAGTGCGCCGGCCGCGCCCACCACACCAGCCCCGGCCAACAGGAAGGTACGCCGTTTCATCTACTGTCTCCCGATATTTCCGACTGAAGCATACGTGTTTTGCGCAGACGTGCGAAACAGCCGCTACTGACCTGGCGTTGCCACCGTCCCCGGCTTAAAACGGTACATGAAGTACGGTGCACGGGATTGCATATGCGCCTTGCTTTGCAGCATCTGGTCGGGAATTGCGCTATCGGTGATGTATAGGTAGCCCTCCGGCCCAAATGACAGTGAATCGGCCCAGCGGATCCGCTTGTCGTCACGAATCACCGTCTGTAACTTGCCATCTCTTCCGTAGCGCATTACGCCGCCGTGCTCCACATCGGTAATGAACACGTTGCCATCATTGTCAACTGACAAGCCGTCACTCAGCGGTTTGGTACCGACATCCTGCACGGCCGCGGCTGCATTTGCCGCAGCTTCGGGCGATTTGAGTGCCGCTGTTGCGATGCGATAGAGAATCGGGTTGGTCATCGCGCCGTAATAAAGCGTCTGGTCGTCTCTTGTCAGCGCAACGCCGTCGACGCCAGGCTTGAGCGCCAGAATGCCGCCGAAGAACTCCATGTTTTTGGTTGCGGTACGGATCAGCCAGCTTTGCGGCATTACGGATGGATGCTGATCAAGTGCACGCCATGCTTTCTTGTTTTTGACATCGACAACTACGATGCCGGGCGACTTGCGCCAGAAGCTGACATCGGCGATATAAACAAATTCGCCCTTGCTGTCGATCTGCATGGCTTGCAGCATGGAACCCAGCGGCGCCACTGTTTTGTCAAACGTCATGTCAAACAGCTTGCTGCCACTGCTCGTATCAAAAGCCATCAACCGTGCGCTGCGCAAACCATGCTGGCCGTGATCGATGGTCCACAGCACACCACGCGCATCGACGTTGACGCCCAGCACGGTATCAAATTCGCTCTGTGCGGCCTCGGTAGGAAAGGGCTTGAACGCCCCTTTGTCCCACACCAGCAGCTTGCGACCCACCGGACGCGACTCCGGATGAATCGTAAAAAATACGCGGCCGTCCGCGGCGACTGCGCCATTGCCTAGAGGCTCGGGATACTCAAAGACTTTTTCAAGCAGGCCGGCATCCAGCAGCGGCGCCGTGGAAACGTCCGGATACGGATTGGCACCGCCATAGCGCAGATACACAGTAGCGACGGCCGCAACAGCCAGAAGCACGAAAAGCGTCAGCAAATTACGAATAAATCTCATAGAGCTCCCTTAAAAGTACTGCGGCTTTTTGAATTAAATCGGGACCGACATTTTGCGCACCAGCGTTGTTGCCAGCGCTCGCGGTGTGAAGCGGACGCTTTGCGCCATCAACCAGTTCATAACGCCGGGAATGTATACGCGTTGCCCTCGCTGCATTGCTTTGTAGCCAGCCAGGCCGACCGCATCTGCGGTGGGCAGGCGCTTGCCCTTGACCAGCGCAGAGTCATTCATGGCGGCCTTGTCCTGAAAGCCCGAGCGCGTCGGGCCGGGGCACAGCGCAGTCACGGTAACACCGCTGCCCGCCAACTCACTTGCCAGCGCTTCGCTAAAGGAGAGCACATAACTCTTGGTCGCGTAATAAACCGCCATGTAAGGCCCGGGCTGAAATGCAGCGGTGGAAGCCACGTTCATGATTCGACCCTTGCGCGCGAGAATGCCAGGCAGAAAGCGTTTGGTAAGACCTGTTAGCGTTTCCATGTTGATACGCATCATCGCCAGTTCCTCGTCAAGCGAGGTGTCTTTGAATAGACCATACAGACCATAGCCGGCGTTGTTCACAAGATAGTCAATCGCAATTGCACGCCGCTGAACCTCCTCATGCAGCAGTTGTGTGGCGTTTGGCTCGGAAAGGTCTGCCGCAATCACGCTTACTTGGACGCCATACGCTTTGATCCAGTCTGAGGCCAATTGGTTCAGCGCGCTCGCGCTACGCGCAACGATGACGAGGTTCACACCGTCTTTGGCGAACTGCTGTGCGATCGCCTTGCCGATACCGCCCGACGCGCCGGTGACTAGTGCAGTTTTGCCGGCTGTGGTGTTTTGCGATGTCATGTTGAACTCCTTTAAATTGATAGGTTTAAACTGATCGACCTGTTGAGGTCAAAAATTGGCCGCATTCAGACACAAGCGGCCCGCCAAGTGCTTTGTCTTGCCTAAACACACCGGCTGGGCGATGCCGGCATGACTTTGCCCGTTTAGCTGCAGGCGATTTCAGCCTGCTCGATCAGCAGCCTGAGCTGGGCAATGGGCTCGTCCCAAATCAGGCTGTAAAAATTCTCGCGCGATTCACGTTCCATCTGGATCAGCCCGGCATCTTTCAGAACCCGCAAATGATGCGAAACCGCCGGGCGCGACAAAGTCATGTTCTCTGCGATCTGCGTCACGTTCAGACGTGCATGCTCGGCGAGCAGCAGCAAAATTGTCTGCCGCTGCACATCGCCCAGCGCGTGGAACAGTTTTTCGTTGCGGCGGAAGGTATCGCGCACATCTTCCAGCGTCCATTTTTTCTTCATGCTTACAGCTTGCCCGTCTTAAAGCGTTGATGTGTTTAAATTGATGAACGAATCATACGGCAAGCAAATAAAAAGCTGTACCCGCTCAGTAGAGTACTGCGTCAAAACACTGGCCACGATGCCAAAAAAATGCCGCGGTATGAGTAACGTAAACCTTTATAATTCAAACACTTAGGTTTGCTTCTGGAACACCATGCCGATTTATGCCTACCGCTGCGATGCCTGCGGTTTTGAAAAAGATGTGCTGCAAAAACTCTCTGATGCGCCGTTGACCGAGTGCCCAGCCTGCGGCAAACCAGCATTCAAAAAGCAGGTGACGGCTGCGGGGTTTCAGCTCAAAGGCTCCGGCTGGTACGTGACTGATTTTCGCGGCGGCAATAAACCAAAAGTCGAGCCCAAGAACGAGCCCGCCAAAGACGCAGCGGCAAAAGATTCAAGCAAAGATGCCGGCAGCGCGGCAAAACCGGACACTGCCAGCACCCCCGCGAGTAGCCCGGCGCCCGCCGCATCGACTCCACCGGCAAGCGACAAATGAAAACTGGCACGATGGCGCGGATTCGCCGCTGGCTGGTGACCGGGCTGATTGTGCTGGTGCCGCTGGCCATCACCATCTGGGTGCTGGACCTCGTGCTGTCCACCATGGACAACGCGCTGCAGCTGCTGCCGCCCAGCCTGCACCCGGACAAGCTGCTGGGTTTTCACATTCCCTATCTTGGCGCGGTGCTGGTGGTGATTGTGGTGCTGGTAGTAGGCGGGCTGGCCAGCAACCTGATCGGCGCCAAACTCGTGCAATGGTGGGAAGAGCTGCTGGGGCGCATTCCCATCGTGCGCAGCGTGTACAACAGCGTTAAGCAGGTCAGCGACACTATTCTTTCACCCAACGGGCAGGCGTTTCGCCAGGCCGTGCTGGTGG
>JBJOQV010000328.1:0-2561 GCA_046049785.1 Pseudomonadota bacterium | reverse complement strand
CGCTTGGCGCAGGCGGGGCATTCGCGGCGGCGGCGCAGCACCGAGCCGTCGTCGGAGGCGCGGGTCTCTAAAACCGCTGTGTCTTCATGTCCGCAATAAGGGCAACGCATGCGCTATTGTGGCACATAAAAAGGCATCTACGCATATTTCATGCGGGTTTTGAGGCGGTTTTGCTCCAAAAAGCGCATGGATATTGCGTGATGGCAAAATGACTTTGCGGCTGCGGCGCTCAATGATCCGGCGCTGGCGCGCCTCAATGACCGAGTGCTTCTTCGGTCCTTTCGTCACTGAAGCCGCGCCAGCGGCAAAGTCATTCCGTCATCAGTCATCCGTAGACCGGAAACTTTGCCGTCAACGCCGCTACTTTGGCGCGCACGGCGGCAATGTTGTCTGCGCTGTACGGGTTGTCCAGCACGTCGGCGATCAGGTTGGCGGTGAGTGCCGCTTCTTCCTCTTTGAAACCGCGCGTGGTCATCGCCGGCGTACCCAGGCGGATGCCGCTGGTGACCATCGGCTTCTGCGGGTCGTTGGGAATGCCGTTTTTGTTGCAGGTCATGTGCGCCTGGCCCAGAATCGCCTCGGCCTCTTTGCCAGTGAGGTTCTTGGGCCGCAAGTCCACCAGCATCACGTGGCTTTGCGTGCCGCCGGAGACAATGCGCAGCCCGCGCGCTTGCAGCGTTTTGGCCAGCACGTCGGCGTTCTTGATCACCTGCTGTTGATAGGTTTTGAACTCGGGTGCCAGCGCTTCTTTAAATGCAACGGCCTTGCCCGCGATCACATGCATCAGCGGGCCGCCTTGCAGGCCGGGGAATACGGCGGAGTTGATGGCTTTTTCGTGCTGCGCCTGCATCAAAATAATGCCGCCGCGCGGGCCGCGCAGGCTCTTGTGCGTGGTGCTGGTGACCACGTCTGCATGCGGCACGGGGTTGGGATACACACCCGCAGCGATCAGGCCGGCGTAGTGCGCCATATCCACCATGAAAATTGCGCCAATGTCTTTGGCTACCTTGGCAAAGCGCGCAAAATCAATATGCAGGCTATAAGCAGACGCGCCGGCGATGATGAGCTTGGGCTTGGCTTCGTGCGCCTTTTTTTCCATCGCGTCGTAGTCAATCGCTTCCTGCGCGTTCAGGCCGTAACTCACCACGTTGAACCACTTGCCGCTCATGTTCAGCGGCATGCCGTGGGTGAGGTGGCCGCCTTCTGCCAGGCTCATGCCCATGATGGTGTCGCCGGGCTTAAGAAACGCCAGGAACACGGCTTGATTGGCCGATGCGCCGCAGTGCGGCTGCACATTGGCGGCGTCGGCGCCAAACAGTTGCTTGACGCGCTCAAGCGCCAATTGCTCGGCCACGTCCACATATTCGCAGCCGCCGTAATAGCGCTTGCCTGGGTAGCCCTCGGCATATTTATTGGTGAGCTGGCTGCCCTGCGCGGCCATCACCGCGGGCGAGGTGTAATTCTCGCTGGCGATCAGCTCAATATGCTCTTCTTGCCGGCGGTTCTCGTTTTGAATCGCCGCCCACAGTTCAGGATCAGCCTGCGCGACCAGATGATTGCGTGAAAACATGTGCGTTCCTTACAAGGATCAATGGTTAAGAAAAACCATCGCTTGCCCAGGCGCACGGCCCCGCAAAACACGGGGAACCTCACGCTTGTCCGGTGTATTCACCTAGCCGCGGGCATTGCTTGCGGCGTGCGCCACTCACGTGAGGGAGATGGTGCATAAAGTTTAGCGCGGTTGCCGCAGGGGCTTACAAATAAGCAAATTTAGATAATTCTGTAGTGTCTACGCAATATCCATGCGGGTTTTGAGCCAACTTTGCCTGGAAACCCTCATGGATATTGCGTAGTTAATCTATTGCTTTGATGTAAACACAAGTCTTGCTTGACAGAGCATCAACAAACGCTAAAAATGGGACAAGCTCCCATTTATTGGAACTGCCATGAGTAATTCACAACGCATGACCACAATCGAAGTTGCGCAGACTTGCGAGAACCTGATTCGCCCGATCGCCCAATTAGCAGTTGATGGCGGGCTGTCATACGACGACCTGGATTTGATCCTGCGCAGCGTGCTCGCGCAGGAGGGTCAGTTCGGGGCAGGCTGGATCGACCAATGGTATTGGCGCCGCGAATCGCTTGCCCGTAGACAGGTTGCTGCTTGAGCGAAACAACGCCCTCGGCAGAAAACCACGCCCTTGAGGCGTGCGAGCGCATGCTGCGGCCGATCATGCGGCTGGCGCTGGACCGTGGATTGAAATATCAGGAAATCGATGAGCTGATCCGCGACCTCATGCTTGATGAAGCGGCGCGCGATTGGGCCAAACGTAACGGCAAAGAGCCCAGCGGCAGTCAGTTGTCGGTGACGACCGGGATTAATCGGAAGGAAGTGAAGAAGCGTGCGGGAGTTGTCGAGAATTCCGGATTGCCGCAAATGCGACGGTCCCTGCCAGCACTTGTTTTTCTAGCTTGGTCTAAAGAAAGCCAAACCGATGACAAGCTTAGGGTGTTGCCCACTTTACGAGATGAATCGCGCTTGTCCTTCCAGAGCTTGTCCG
>JBJOQV010000327.1:0-7307 GCA_046049785.1 Pseudomonadota bacterium | reverse complement strand
CGCCGCGTGTGGTGGGCCAAGTGCGCGGTGGCGTTCTGTTTTGCACTGGGCATAGTCAACGGCGCAGTTAGCCTTGCTATCTATCTGCCGCAGGATGTGGTGGCAGAATCCTTGCTGCATCTGGCGCTGGCGGGCTCCGCATTAGGGGCGCTGGTACATCTGTCCAGTTTTTTGCCGGCCTTGTACGCCTACGCGATCGGCATGACGATCGTGGTGATTCCGCGCAATTTGTGGGCGGGCGATTATTTGCACTACGTAGTCGCGTTTCTGGCCATGCTGGTGTTTGTGTCTGTGCTGATGGGCGGCCATACGCGTGCCAAGACCATGGCGGAGCTGTTTCGCACCCGCAACGAAAAGCGCGATCTGGCCGACGCACTGTTGCGCGAAAACCAGGCGGCGAATCAGGCACGCGAGCAGGCTGAACTGGCGAATAAATCCAAGTCGCAGTTTTTCGCCGCGGCCAATCATGATCTGCGTCAGCCGCTGCATGCGCTGGGTTTGTTTGCGCAGGCGCTGCAGGAGCGCGGCGCCAAGGCTGATGTGCCGTATCTGTCGGCGCAGATTCTGGCCTGCGTGGACAATCTTGGCGCGCTGTTTGACGAGTTGCTTGACATTTCGCGTCTAGATGCGGGCATGGTGCAGCCCGCACCGGCTTACTTTGAACTCAATCAGGTGTTGCAGGAATTGGCTGCCACGCATCAACCGGTGGCGCAGGCCAAGGGCCTGGTGCTCAGTATTAAAAAAACGGATCTGGTTGTGCATACAGACCGCGTATTGCTACTGCGCGTGCTGGGCAATCTGCTGGCCAATGCCATCCGCTACACGCCGGCCGGTTCAGTGGGTGTAGCGCTGGAACCGATCGGCACGCAGCTTGCCGTGCATGTGCGTGATACCGGCGTGGGCATTGCAAGTGACGACTTGCCGCGCATCTTCGAAGAATTCTTCCAGGTCGGCAACGCCGAGCGTGATCGCTCCAAGGGCCTTGGCCTCGGTCTGGCCACGGTTAAGCGCTTGAGCGATTTGCTTGGACTGAATGTGGCGGTCAAATCGCAACTTGGCCACGGCAGCACGTTCAGCGTGCATGTGGCCGTTGCCGATGCATCGCTAGTCAGCACGCATGCTGCCGCGCATATGCCAGTGGCTCTTGCAGACAGCCTGCTGGGCAAGCGCGTGTTGGTGGTGGACGATGAACCGCAGGTACGCCAGGGCATGCAGCAATTGCTGACCGCCTGGGGCAGCGAGGTAGCGCTGGCCGCCAACTGCGCCGAGGCATGCAACTGGATCGAGCGAAAATTCGCGCCCGACTTTGTCATGGCCGATTTGCGCATGGCCAACGGTGAAACCGGTATCCAGACCATCGGACGCTTGCGCCGCATGCTGGGGCGGGATACGCCCGCCGTGCTGATCTCAGGCGACACCCAAGCCGAGCAATTGCAAGCGGCCAAAGCGGCGGGCCTTGCCTTGCTGCACAAACCGATCAAGCCGGCGCAATTGCGGTCGCTTTTGAATCAGGTATTCGCGACTGCGGGTGCATAGCCTAGGCGCGAACCTCGCCTGCTGGTGCCTAGGGCGCGAATCGCCTACATGCCGCAGGCCGCCGATTGGCTTGCAAGCCAATCGCTTCGATTCGTGTGCGCCCAGTACGCGGGTACTGGGCTCGGTAGCTGGCGCCCCCGACACGAATCGAACGTGCGACCCACCCCTTAGGAGGGGGATGCTCTATCCACTGAGCTACGGGGGCGGTGCTTGATGAACCGTTGCATTATAGAAACTTGACCGGCCCGCGTTATGCGCACTGCACCACAACCGTGCTGCGCATTTTTTCAGCACACCACGCCGGGGCGCATGGAATCTGGATGGGTCGTTACAATGCGGCCTCTTTTCCACAGCGGCTGGGGATAACTTGGGCGCGGGTGGAGCACACCGCATGCGCAAAGCAATAGTGCGGCGCACAACCGCAATACCGCAGAATCACACGTGAATTCACCATGGCAACCAAGAGTTCAAAAGACTATAGCGAAGCCTCGATCAAGGTCCTCAAGGGGCTGGAGCCGGTCAAGCAGCGGCCGGGCATGTACACACGCACAGAAAGCCCGCTGCACATCATTCAAGAAGTGATTGACAACGCCTGCGATGAAGCGCTGGCCGGTTTTGGCAAGCACATCAGCGTGCTGCTGCGCAAAGACGGCGCAGTGGTGGTGGAGGACGATGGCCGCGGCATTCCCTGCGGGCCGCATCCGGAAGAAAAAGTGCCGGTGGTGGAAATTGTGTTTACCCGCCTGCATGCCGGCGGCAAATTCGACAAGAAAGACGGTGGGGCGTACGCGTTCTCCGGTGGCCTGCATGGTGTGGGCGTGTCGGTCACCAACGCACTATCCAAACGCTTGGAAGTCACTGTCTGGCGTGAAGGCAAAGTGCACACGCTGCCGTTTGAAGGCGGCGAGCCAGTGCAAAAAATCCACATCCGTAGCGCCACCAAGGATGATAAAAAATCCGGCACGCAGGTGGTGGTGTTTCCTGACCCCAAATATTTTGACTCGCAAGTGATTCCGCAGGCCGAACTGGCGCGGCTGTTGCGCAGCAAGGCCGTGCTGCTGTCGGGCGTGCGCTTTTCGCTCACGATTGAAAAGAACGCTGATACGCAAAGCTGGCTGTATAGCGACGGACTCAAAGGCTATCTGCTGCAAGAGCTGCAGGACGCTGAGCCGGTGATTCCGGTCTTTGAAGGCGCGCAGTTTGCCCCCGCCGGCCACGATACGTTTGCAGAAGGCGAGGGCGGCGAATGGGTAGTGGTGTGGACGGAAGACGGTGCTGTGCTGCGCGAAAGTTTTGTAAACCTGATTCCCACCACCGCCGGTGGCACGCATGAAAGCGGCCTGCGTGAAGGGCTGTTTGGTGCGGTGAAAAACTTTATCGATCTGCACAGCCTGCTACCCAAGGGCGTGAAGCTGCTGCCGGAAGATGTGTTCAACCGCGCGAGCTTTATTCTGTCTGCCAAGGTACTCGACCCGCAGTTTCAAGGCCAGATCAAAGAGCGTTTGAATAGCCGCGATGCCGTGCGCTTGATCGGCGGCTACAGCAAGCCGCAGCTGGAGCTGTGGCTCAACGAGCATGTGGAGTACGGCAAGAAGCTGGCGGACCTTGTTATCAAGCAGGCGCAAAGCCGGCTGCGGTCTGCGCAAAAGGTCGAGAAGAAAAAGAGCAGCGGCGTGGCGGTGCTGCCGGGCAAACTCACGGATTGCGAAAGCACTGATCTGTCACGCAACGAAGTGTTTTTGGTCGAGGGCGACTCTGCCGGCGGCAGCGCCAAGATGGGCCGCGATAAAGAATATCAGGCCATTCTGCCGCTGCGCGGCAAGGTGCTCAACACCTGGGAAGTGGAGCGCGACCGCCTGTTTGCCAACAACGAGGTGCACGACATCGCGGTGGCCATCGGTGTAGATCCGCATGGCGTCGATGACACGGTGGACTTTTCAAACCTGCGCTACGGCAAGGTATGCATCTTGTCGGACGCGGATGTAGACGGCTCGCACATTCAAGTGCTGCTGCTCACACTGTTCTACAAGCACTTTCCGCAGCTGATCGCGCGCGGCCACGTATGCGTAGCGCAGCCGCCGCTGTTTCGGGTGGACGTGCCGGCGCGCGCCAAAAAGCCCGCGCAAAAAATTTACTGCCTGGATGATGGTGAACTGACGCACACGCTGGACAAATTGCGCAAAGACGGCTTTGCGCAAACCGCGTGGACGATTAGCCGCTTCAAAGGCCTGGGCGAGATGACGCCGGAGCAGTTGTGGGACACGACGCTCAATCCCGATACGCGCCGCCTCGCGCCGGTGGCACTGGGCGAACTTTCCGTGCTGGATACAAGCAAGATGTTCGAGATGTTGATGGGCAAAGGTGAAGCGTCATCGCGGCGTACTTGGTTGGAAGAAAAGGGTAATGAAGTAGAGGCAGATATCTAACAAGACGTCGTTCCCGCGTGGGCGGGTAAGACAGGTAGGCATTGTTCGAGCACGCAATATCCATGCGCCTCACCAGCCAAAACTGCCCCAAAACCCGCATGAATACTGCGTAAAGCACTTTGAAATATTGAGATTTTGGATATGGTCGATCAAACCGATTTGTTTTCAAGCGATCAAGACAAGCTCACGCTCGGCTTGTTTGCCGAGCGTGCGTATCTTGATTACGCCGTTAGCGTGGTCAAGGGCCGCGCGTTGCCGCAGGTGGAGGATGGTTTAAAGCCCGTGCAGCGGCGCATCTTGTATGCGATGAACGAGATGGGGCTCGGCCCGGCCGCCAAGCCGCGCAAGAGCGCTGCGGTGGTGGGCGACGTGCTGGGCAAGCTGCATCCGCATGGTGACCAAAGCGTGTATGACGCGCTGGTGCGGCTTGCGCAAAATTTCTCGCTGCGCTATCCGCTGATTGACGGCCAAGGCAACTTTGGCAGCCGCGATGGCGATGGCGCTGCGGCGATGCGCTACACCGAAGCGCGGCTCACGCCAATAGCGCGCTTGCTGCTGGATGAGATCGATCAAGGCACGGTCGATTTCATTCCCAACTACGACGGCACCACGCAAGAACCGCGTTTGCTGCCGGCGCGTTTGCCCATGGGCCTGCTCAACGGTGCGTCCGGTATCGCTGTGGGCATGGCGACCGAAATGCCTTCGCATAACTTGAATGAAATTGCGCAGGCGGCGATTGCACTTATCAAAAACGAAAAGCTCAAAGATGAAGAGCTGTTTGAGATTGTGCCGGGGCCGGACTTTCCTGGTGGCGGGCAGATTATTTCCAGCAGCGAAGAAATTGCGCAGGCTTACCGTACCGGCCGCGGCTCGCTCAAAGTCCGCGCCCGCTATACGTTTGAAGAGCTTGCGCGCGGCCAGTGGCAACTGGTCGTGACGGAGCTTCCGCACGGCACATCTACGCAAAAAGTACTGGAAGAAATTGAAGAAATCTCCAATCCCAAAGTGCGCGCGGGGAAAAAAGCGCTCACACCGGAGCAGCAGCAACTCAAGAGCCAACTGCTCAGCGTGCTGGATGCGGCGCGTGATGAGTCCGGCAAAGATGCTGCGGTGCGCCTGGTGTTTGAGCCCAAGACCAGCAAGATCGACCGCGATGAGCTTGCGAACATTTTGCTTGCGCAAACTTCGCTGGAATCTTCCAGCTCGATCAATCTGGTCGCCATTGGTCTGGACGGACGACCGCGCCAGAAGAGCTTGCGCGAGCTAATTACCGAGTGGGCCGCGTTCCGTATCGATACCGTGCGCCGCCGCACGCAGCACCGTCTGGGCAAGGTCAATGACCGCATCCATATTCTGGAAGGGCGGCAAGCGGTTCTACTGAACATTGATAAGGTCATCAAGATCATTCGCGCGGCGGACGATCCCAAGGCGGATTTGATTGCGGCTTTCAAGCTTTCCGAGCGGCAGGCAGAAGACATTCTTGACATTCGCCTGCGCCAGCTCGCCAAGCTGGAAGGCATCAAGATCGAGCAGGAACTCAAAGAACTGCGCAGCGAAAAGAAAGAGATTGAAGAGCTGCTGGGTAGCGAAAGCCTGCTGAAAAAGCTTGTCATCAAAGAGATTCAGGCCGATGCAAAAACCTATGGTGACGCAAGGCGCACATTGATTGAGCAAGCCGCCAAGGCCAGCGCAGAAGTCAAAATTGAAGACGAACCGGTCACGGTGATTGTGAGCGAAAAGGGTTGGGTGCGCGCGCGGCAAGCGCATGGGCACGATGCGAGCCTGTTTACCTTCAAGCAGGGCGATGCGCTTTACGGTGTGTTTGAATGCAGCACGCTTGACACGCTGGTGGTGCTGTCAAACACCGGCCGTGCCTACAGCGTGCCGGTGGCCAGCTTGCCTTCCGCGCGCGGCGATGGTGCGCCAGTCACCACGTTGATTGAGCTTGAGCCGGGTGCCCGCGTTGCGCACATGATTGCCGGCCACGGCGACACCGCGCTGCTCATGGCCAGCAAAAACGGCATGGGCTTTGGCACGCGTTTGTCTGACATGGTCACGCGCCAGCGCGCCGGCAAGGCATTTTTCAACCTGGATGAAGGCGATGAGCCGCTGCGCCCGCAACCGGTCGCCCCTGGTGTGAGCCACATCGCCTGCTTTGGCGGCAAACCCGGCAAGGAGCGGCTGCTGGTGTTTGGCATGGATGAACTCAAGGTGCTGTCTGCCGGCGGCAAAGGCGTGATTTTGATGGACATTGAAAAGGGCGAGTCGCTGATCACCGCGTTGGCGATCGGCAGCACAGGCCTGGCCGTAGCGCGCGAGTTTCGCGGCAAGACAATGCAAGAGAACATGAGCTTGCGCAGCTTGCACGAGTATGAAGGCAAGCGCGCACGCAAGGGCAAGCAGTTCGGAGTCAGCGGCAAGAACATCAAGCTTGGTCCGCCGCAATAATGCGCGCCACTTTATATGCCGCGCTGAGCGCGTTGCTACTGGCTGGGTGCGCCAGCCACAACGCGTATTACGATCCTGCCAAGAAGCATCATCGTCCCGATGGTTTCACCAACCAATACTTGGATAACAAAACGCAGGCCAGCGGTGAGGGTTTTTGGACTTGGCAGTGGCAGCGCGCAACCGGCACCCTGGCCAAGCAAGATCCCGCGCGCGTGCCGGTAGCCAAGCCTGATGTGAGTTATCTGCGCAGCAACACGCGAGACGTGTCAGTCACCTGGATCAGCCATTCCACTGTGCTGTGGCAAATCGGCGGCCTGAATGTTCTGACCGACCCGCATTTTCACAACCGCGCCGCGCCGGTGAGCTGGGCCGGCCCCAAGCGCGAAACGCCGCTGGTTGTTCAGCTCAAAGACTTGCCGCGCATTGATGTGGTGCTGATCAGTCACAACCACTATGACCATCTGGACCGGCCGACCGTACTGGACCTCAAAGCGCAGGCCGGCGGACCGCCGCTTTTCATCGTGCCACTGGGTATTGATCTGTGGCTCAAGAACGAAGGCATCGACAACGTTGTCAAGCTGGATTGGTGGGACTCGCATCGCGTGCAAAACACGCAGATCACACTCGTGCCAGTGCAGCACTGGAGCAGCAGAACGCCCTGGGACAGGCATGAAACGCTATGGGGCGGTTTCGTTGTTGAGGCAGATGAATACAAGATGTTCTACAGCGGCGACACCGGCTACTCGCAAGACTTCAAAGACATCTTTGCCAAGTATGGCGGCTTTGATTTTGCACAGATTCCGGTGGGCTGCTACGAGCCGCGCTGGTTCATGAAAACGCAGCACGTCAATGAAGAAGAAGCGGTGCAGGTTCACAAAGATATCGGCAGCAAGCTTA
>JBJOQV010000326.1:0-2902 GCA_046049785.1 Pseudomonadota bacterium | reverse complement strand
CCCCTCACCCTAACCCTCTCCCGCAAGGGGAGAGGGGACTGTTTTGCAGCAGATCGAAGCGCAAACTTTGATCGAAGCGCGGAAATCCCCTCTCCCCTTGCGGGAGAGGGCGAGGGTGAGGGGTATATATGGATGACCACACACAAATTCCCAAACTGACATGCCCCTAAGACTCGAAGCCGCCGCCGTTGCCCTCGCCAGCAACTCTTACTATGAAGCCACTGCGCGCCCTGCGCCGCAGCGCGCCACGCTGCAAGGCAACATCACCGCCGACGTCTGCGTGGTCGGCGGCGGCTTGGCGGGTATCTCCACCGCGCTGGAACTGGCCGAGCGCGGCTATCACGTGGTGCTGCTTGAAGCGCGGCGCGTGGGCTGGGCTGCGTCGGGCCGCAATGGCGGGCAAGCGCTGATTGGTTTTGCCAGCGACCAGGACGAATTTGAAAAGCAACTCGGCCTGGCCGATGCCAAGCGCGCTTTCAACATCACCGTGGAGGCGCTGGAGCTGCTGCGCGCACGCATCAACAAGCACAACATCGCGTGTGATTGGGTGCCCGGCGCGCTATCGTGTTCAGTTACGCAAGCCAAGGCTAAGCTACTTTCCGCATGGGTAGAGAAAATGCGCAGCGTCTATGGCTACACGCATTTGTCCAGCATCGCTGCAAGCGACATCGGCAACTGGGTGCAAACCACCCGCTATGTCAACGGCGCCATCGATACGCTCGGCGGCCACCTGCATCCGCTCAATTACACGCGCGGCCTGGCGGCCGCGGCAGAAAACGCCGGCGCAAAAATCTACGAGCAGTCCCCAGTGCTCGAAGTTACGCCTGCTGCCCAAAACGGCGCGCATGCTGGCAACAAGGCGCGCGTCAAGACTGCAAACGGTGAGGTACACGCAAACTTTGTAGTGCTGGCGGGCAACATGCATCTGGGCGGCGTTGCGCCCAGCCTGGAGAGCCGCATCATGCCGGTGGGCACCTACATCATGACCACTGCGCCGCTGGGCAAAGCGCGGGCAGACGCGCTCATCAAAGACCGCGCCGCCGTGTGCGACACGCAGTTCGTGCTGGACTACTACCGCGTTACGGGTGATGACCGCATGCTCTTTGGCGGCCGCGTCAGCTACTCCACGCGCAGCCCAGCCAACCTTAAAGAAACCATGCGCGCCAAGATGCTGCGCGTCTTTCCGCAGCTGGCCGACGTGGCCGCAGACTACGCCTGGGGCGGCTTTGTCGATATTTCCATGAACCGCGCGCCAGACTTTGGCCGCATCGCGCCAGACGTGTTGTATTTGCAAGGCTTCAGCGGCCACGGCCTAGCGCTCACCGGCATCGCCGGCAAACTCGCCGCAGAAGTCGTGGCCGGCCAAGCCGAGCGCTTCGACCTGCTCGCGCGCATGAAACACCAAAGCTTTCCCGGCGGCGACCTGCTGCGCATGCCCGCGCTGGTGCTGGGCATGGCGTATTACCGGTTGCGGGATTATTTGTAGAGATTTTTGAAGTGCTCTACGCAATATTCATGCGGGTTTTGAGGCAAAAATGACTCAAAAGGCTCATGGATATTGCGTAGAGATGCGAAGCAGTGAACCAATTTACGCAGAACTGCGCGCGCGTTCAAACGCTTCACGCGTTTGAACCATGTAGATGGCCGGCCCGTCTGGTGTATTGATCGTTTTCTCTTGAACAAACCCTGCTTTCTCGTAGCAGCGAATTGCTCGAAGGTTGTCCGGTGACGGATCGGTCTGGATCTTCGTCACCGAAGGGTCAGCAAACAGCAGTTCAACCAGCGCGCGTACGAGCTTGGTTCCCAGCCCCTTGCCGAGCTGCTCTGGATTAGCCAGCGACTGATCGATTCCACGCACTCCTGGGTCGGTCTCGTCGTCCCACCATCCACCACCGCTGCCAAGCGCCACGTACGACTGGGCGTACCCAATCGGCACTTCCCCCAGCATGACGATGTACGGCGTGACAGACTCTTCGGCCAGAACTCTTGGCAGATAGTGATCCCGCACTTCGGCAAGTGTTGGGCGCTCTTCCTCGCCGCCCCACCACTGAACAATGTGCGGCCTGTTCAGCCATTCGTGGAGCATGGGTAAGTCGCTCTCGGTCATAAGACGGAGCGTGACGGGGATGTCGTTGATCGACTTGTTAGACATCACGAGAACCAACTCACGCACCCTTCACGCCGTAGAACAAATGCCAAATTGGACTGGTTCTTGTCTTTTGCTTGTGTAGACAATCATGTCGCTTCATTGCTTGAAACGGATCATCGGCTTTGAATTCGCTGCACATTCCTACGAAACTCGCATAGTGATAGTTTTCAAGCCGAATTACGGCTCCAGCTAGGACCGCCACACAAATAAGGAGAACCGCAATAACTACATTTTTGACCATATGTTCCTCTTTATCTTTAGCTCAGTGGCCCAAAGCAATTTATCTGTCATTTGCGAACATGAATAGTTAGTGGCGCGACTTCACACAAGCGGCTACCGTAAGAGCGGTGTGACGCAATATCCATGCGCCTTTTCAGCCAAAACACCATGAAAACCTGCATGAATACTGCGCACTCCACTTTCAAGGGCTCATGAAAAAAGCCGTTTGGTGGCCACCAAACGGCTTTTTCTTTCGCAAGCTGCGCGTTTAGATTTTCTTGATTTTCTCAAGCATCTTGAACACAGACTTGGGCGCGCCGACAAACAAACGCTTGTAGCGCTTGCCTAGGCAGCGGCGCTCCAGCGTGTTGCGGCGAGTGCGTTTACGCTCTGCCATGATGAATTTCCTTCAATTTCAACGTTGAACTCTGTATTTTACAGACTTTCATGCGGCACTCTGAGCACGACCATCTAAGGTGTGTCATTCCGAGCACAGCGAGGAATCTGCGCCTTTGTGAGAGAAGATTCCACGCG
>JBJOQV010000325.1:0-2551 GCA_046049785.1 Pseudomonadota bacterium | reverse complement strand
CAAACGCCGGCGCAGAAGCGTCACTGCTTAGAACCGCAAAGGCCTTGAGCCGCGCGGTAGCGGCGGTGGAATCAAGCCGCACGGCCGCGTCCACCACCAGCGGGCTTTGCTTGAGCTGCTCGGCAACCCATTGCGGCGAGACGTTGTGGCCGCCCACCTGCACCATGCCATCTGCGCGCTTGCCCACGCTGAAATGCTGCGGGTCATGCCAGACAAGTTCATCCTGCACGGCCAGCAGGCCGAGTTCGCCGCTTTCCATGGGGGTGCCAATCTGCCCGTCCGGCAACGCGATGCGGCCATCCAGCAAGGTATAGGGTGCATCTGGCGCGGTGCGAAAGCCCAGACCGGCAGTTTCCGTGGAGCCGTAGATTTCATGGATGGAATCCAGCCCCAGCGCGCGCAAAGACAGATTGACCTGCGCCGGCAACGGCGCGGTGGACGACACGCCGCGCACGCCCTGCGCAAACGGCTTTTTTCGCTGGCTGAGCCAGTCCCACTGCGCCGGCACGCCAATCAGTAGATCGCCAGCGCGCAGTTCAGTGAGCTGTTCATGCGAGCATTCCACCACCGGCACATTCAGCTGCGATGGCAACAGCACGCCAAAAATGAATCCGTAGATGTGATGCACCGGGCACATCACCACCACCCGCCGCGTGCCTGAAAACGTTTTGCTCCAGGCAGTTGCCTCAGAAATCAGCGATTGCTCGGCGTGGCGGATATGCTTGCGCTCGCCGGTGCTGCCGGAGGTGGAAAAAGTGAAATCGCGCGCACCGTTTTCACGCGCGCGAATAACCACGTCTGGCCAATCGGCAGTCTGCGCGCGCGCAAGAAACAGGTCTTCATACCCCGCATCAAACACGTTGAACCAGGTGGCCGCGGCGGTGGCAACTTGCACGCGCTGCAGGGAATCAAGATTCAGCGCATCGCTGCGCAGATTCAGATCGCCGCAGTTCAGGCGCGCGGGCAGTGCGTGGCGCAGGCCCGGCAGCGCATACAGCTCGCCAAACACCAGATCGCGGACGATCCGCGAAAGGTCAGAGCTGGAAAATGTCCACATGCCCGGTGGTGGTGGTGGTCACTGGCGGACGCGCCGGCGCGGGAGGCGGTGGCGCAGGCGCAACCGGAACTGGGGCGACCGGCATGGCGCGCACCGAGGCCGCGAGCTGCTCGAGTGCGGCTTGAAACTTGGCAACCTGCTCAGGGCTTGCGCTGCTGAGTAAATCTGCCGCCGGGCTCAAATCAAAGGCTGCTGGTGCTGGTGCCGCTAGCGCAGCCGCGGTTGCTTGCGGTGCGGCGGGCTTGACGGCGTTTTGCACCGCTGGCTTATCCATCCGCTTGACCATCAGCAACACCACTTTGCGGCCAAGGTGGTCCGGCACCATGACCATATGCACTTTGACGCGCACGCCTTCTGCGCGGTGGTCAAACACGTAATCAAAAACGGTGTTCAGAAAACCTTTTTCAACGCCCTGCACGAAGCGGCCGTAAAACGCCGCGGTTTTGGTGCAAATCGCTACCTCGTCAAAGAAGCTTTTACCCAGCGCCCACTTGGGATCAACGCCAGTCAGCTCGCCCTCGGCCATGTTGTATTCAATGATTTTGCCGGTGAGATCGAGCTTGACCAGGCCAAAGGGCAGGCCATTGCTCTGGTCTTGCGGAATCCGCGGCAGCAGCATCGCAAGATCAACGCCGTTGTATTTGAAGTGTTCCATAGTTACTTGTGCTTTCTGAAGAATGCCTGAGATTGCGCGCGTGGGGCTGTTAGTGGGCCGGTACCGGCGCCATGACGCGGCGCACCAGAACCCAGACATGCGGTTCGATCATGGTGACGCGCGGCTTGGTGATACGGACCAGCATCGAGGTTTCTGGCATCCGGTGAAAAAACACATACGGGAAAATTTGGTCATACGACATAGCGCGCGCCGCTTCTTTGAAACGGCCTTGAAAGTGCTCGCTGACGCCGCACACCGCAAGATCGAGAAAGAAATTGGAGCCCACCACGCTGCGCGGATCGCGGTTGGTGAGCTCGCCTTCGGTGCGGTTGTAGCGGATGATCCGGGCGCGCGAATCCAGCAGTACCGCGCCAATGGGCAGGCCATCAAATTGAGCGTCATCCAGTTTGTCCAGCGTTTCCATCACGTCGTGGCCATTGACATGGAAAAATTGCTGAAACTTAAGTAGTTGCTCTGAACTCACGGTGAAACCCTCGAATCTGTGTAAAAGCGCCTAGCGCTCACTTTGTCTTAGACAAATGAATGCTAACAAAGCACCTGGTAAAAGCTGCAGATTTGTTGTCTGCTCATCAATTCGATCGTGGTTTTTTGGCGAAGTCGCGCGCAAATGACTTTTGCGTTGCAGCTTCTTTACGTATTCAGGCGCGCATGGCCTCGGCCTCCAGCTCGGCAACCATGCGCTGCACGCGGTCAGACAGTTTCTCAGTGGTGACCTGTTCGCGAAAGCGCTCGACCATCAGCGGAAATGAAAAAGGCGTGAATCGCGATGGCCGCGTAATGACGCGTTGCCAGGTTTGCATCCTTTTGAGCGCCTCGCG
>JBJOQV010000324.1:0-2689 GCA_046049785.1 Pseudomonadota bacterium | reverse complement strand
CGGCGTGACGGGAAACGGCGACTCGTCGCGCCCGTGATGCTCGCGCACCGCCTGCGCGGTGGACAAGCGCTCACCCATGATGGCGCGCAGCGCATCAAGAAACGAAGCAGTCAGTTGCGGCGCGGTGCGCAAGGGCAGTGGAGCGTTCATGGGCAAACTCCCGGATTCTGCAGCGATTCTAACCCCGCCAGCAACCGCGCCACGCATGAAAAAGCTCGCAGGTGTTGGCCTGCGGGCTCCTGACACACAGAACTTATTTCTTCTTGGCCGCAGACTTGGGCTTGAGCACAAACGTCACCTTCATGTGCACGCGGTACTCCACCACCTTGCCTTTGCTCACCACCACTTTTTGGTCTTGAATCCAAGCGCCGCTGATTTCGGAGAGGGAATCGCTCGCCCGTGAGATGCCTTTCTGGATGGCGTCCTCAAAGCTCTTGGCGCTGGCGGAACTGATTTCAATCATTTTTGCGACGGACATGTGCGGTCTCCTTCACGTTGTTGTCAACCGAAGGCGTACCGTAGCAAAAGTACACTCTTGCATCAATCGCAATCTGCGCTTTCGCGCTAGGACAAACCCATGAGCAATCGACTTTCCACCATTGTCACGCGCACCGGTGACGATGGCACCACCGGCCTGGGCGATGGCAGCCGCACGTCCAAGGATGCCCTGCGCGTGCAAGCCATGGGTGACGTGGACGAGCTGAATTCCCAGATTGGCGTGCTGCTGACCGAGCCGATGCCGGAGGCGGTGCGCACGCTTTTGACCGATGTTCAGCACGACCTGTTCGATCTGGGTGGCGAACTTTGCATCCCCGGCCACACGATGGTGACCGCCGCGCACTTGGCGCGGCTGGATACCGCTTTGGCGCAGTTCAACGCCGATTTACCCCGGCTCGTCGAGTTCATCTTGCCCGGCGGCAGCCGCAGCGCTGCAATCGCGCATGTCTGCCGCACCGTGGCGCGGCGGGCGGAACGTACCGTGGTCACCCTGGGCAAGAGCGAAACCGTGGCGGATTTGCCGCGGCAGTACCTCAACCGACTGTCAGACCTGATGTTCGTTCTGGCACGCGTGCTCAACCGGGCGGCTGGCGGCAACGACGTACTGTGGCAGCAGCGCAAAAACGCCGGCTGACACCTATAACGAGGGGAAAAATCTTGAAATTCAGCAAAAAACGCATCTTTTTTATCGCCTTCGTGGGCATGAGCACCGTTGCTGCCGCCGCGCCGGCACAGCCGCGGCCGCAATTGCCGATTCCCACCGCGCCCAGCATCAAGGCCAGTTGCGACAAGAATCTGGCCACCGTACGCGCCAAGTTCAAGGCCATCGAAGCCGGCAAATTCGGCCGCGGCGAGTCGGACGTCTACGCTGCCATGAACAGTCTGAACATCCTGATCGAGGACTTGAGCGGTCCGCTATACATCATTGCCAACGTCAGCCCTGACAAGGCCACGCGCGACGCGGCAGAAGACTGCACCGTTAAATATTCGCCGCTGGAAACCGAGATCTATCAAAGCGAGCGGCTGTTCAAGCGCATCAAGGCCGCCGCGCCCAAAACGCCCGAACAAACCGCCCTTCAAAAAGACTTGCTGGATGGGTTTGAAGACAGCGGCGTTGCGCTGCCGCCGGCCAAGCGCAAGCGCGCGCGCGAAATCACTGAAGAAATCACCAAGCTGGCCAAGGACTTTGAAAAGAATATCCGCGAAGACGGCGTGCGCGTGACGCTGTCCGAGCAGGAGCTGGAAGGCGTACCCAAATCGGTGGTGGAAGGCGCCAAGAAAACGCCGGAAGGCAAGCTGTCTTTAGGCGTGGACTATCCCACCTACGTTCCAGTGATGGAAAACGCGGTGCGTGAATCTACGCGCGAAGCCATGTGGCGCGCCAAGGTCAATGAAGGCGGCGCGAAAAACCTGGATATCCTGGACAAGATCACGACGCTGCGCCACGAGCTTGCTGCTCTTTATGACTACCCCAGTTACGCCGCCTTCACGCTACGCCGCAAGATGGCACGCTCGCCCGAGACGGTGATGAAGTTTCTCGAAGAGGTCAAGGGCCGCGTCACCGAGCTGGAAAAGAAAGAGATCGAAGAGCTGCGCGCGCTCAAGGCCGAGCTGAACAAGACCGATTTAGCGGCCACCAAAGTCAACCGCTGGGACAACGCATTTTTGCAGGCGCAGCTCAAGCGCAAGCGTTATAGCGTTGATCAGGAAGAGATCCGTAAGTACTTCCCCACCGAGGCATCGGTGCAATACACACTCAAGCTCTCCGAGCTGCTCTACGGGATCAAGTTCGCGCAGCGCAAGGTACCCACCTGGCACGAGGATGTACGGTTCTTTGACGTAAGCAACGCCGCAGACGGCAAGTTCATTGGCAGCGTGTACGTGGATTTGTTTCCGCGTGAGAACAAATACAACCACGCCGCCGTGTGGCCGGTACGCAATGCCTCTACGCTGGTGGGGCGCACACCGATTCCCGTGCTGGTCACCAATCTCAATCGCCAAGGCTTGACGCAGGACGAGCTGGAAACGCTGCTGCACGAATTCGGTCACGCGCTGCACGGCATTTTGTCAGTGGCCAAGTACAACGCGCATGCCGGTACCAGCGTGCAGCGCGATTTTGTCGAGGCGCCCTCGCAGATGTTTGAAGAATGGGCGCGCCGCGAAGAGCCGCTTAATTACTTTGCGCAAATCT
>JBJOQV010000323.1:0-5820 GCA_046049785.1 Pseudomonadota bacterium | reverse complement strand
CAGCCAAATGCCGCCGCTTTCAACAAACTCGAATCGTTGCAAACACAACCTCAACTACTGGCACTTTGGCGACTACATCGGCATCGGTGCCGGCGCGCACGGCAAGCTGAGTTTTCACGACCGGGTGGCGCGCACGGTGCGTTACAAGCAGCCCAAGGCGTATCTGGATGCAGTGGCCGCCGGCAATCCGGTGCAGGAAGAACGCGTGCTCACCGCGGCCGATCTGCCGTTTGAATTCATGCTCAACACCCTGCGGCTGCCCGGCGGGTTTGACTTGCGGCTGTTTACAGAGCGCACGGGGTTGCCGCTGACCGCTGCCCTCACCGCACTGGATCAAGCGCAGCGCAAAAGCCTGCTCGCGCGTGACCACGGGCGCGCATGGCCCACCGCGCAGGGCCTGCGGTTTTTGAACGACCTGACCGAGCTGTTTCTGGCCGATAAACCGTAAGCAAAGCACAGAAATTACCCAGAAAATGCATTACTTAATGATGCTCTACGCAATATCCATGCGGTTTTTGGAGCAAAAATGGCCCAGAACCCGCATGGATATTGCGTATTCTTATTTCAATGCATATCTATCCGCATCCAAAACACCGTGGCACGGCACCCCTGGTTGATACAATCGCACCGTGGAACAAATAATTCAGACCATTGCGGTCTACGCCATCCCCGTCCTGTTTGCGATTACCTTGCATGAAGCCGCGCATGGCTATGTGGCGCGCATGTACGGCGACCATACCGCCGCCATGATGGGCCGCATCACGCTCAATCCGCTCAAGCACATTGATCCGATTGGCACGATTGCGGTGCCGCTGTTGATTTTGCTCACCAGCAAGGCGATGGGCGGGCCGAGCTTTTTGTTTGGCTGGGCCAAGCCGGTGCCGGTGAACTTTGGCAATCTCAAAAACCCCAAGCGCGACATGATTCCGGTGGCCGCCGCCGGGCCGGGCATCAATCTGGTGATGGCGATTGGCTGGGCGATTCTGGCCAAAATTCTGGTGTTGATCGGGGTTGAAGAAAAATTCTTTCTGGCCATGTGCCAGGCGGGCATTGTGGTGAACATCGGCCTGATGGCGCTGAATCTGCTGCCTTTGCCGCCGCTGGATGGCGGGCGCATTCTGGTCGGGCTGCTGCCGCACAATGCGGCGGTGGCGGTATCGCGCGTCGAGCCGTTTGGCATGTGGATACTGATTGCGCTGCTGGTCACCGGCACGCTCGGGTTTTTCCTGGCGCCGTTTTACGCAGTTGGTTTTTGGATCATCAATCTCTTTAGTTGACTGGTTTTCATGTTTCCTGAACGTGTTGTTTCCGGCATGCGCCCCACCGGCGCGCTGCATATTGGCCACTACCACGGTGCGCTCAAAAACTGGGTGCGCATGCAATCTGAAGTGCCGTGCCTGTTCTTCGCTGCCGATTGGCATGCCCTCACCACGCACTATGACGATGTAAAGGAAATCGAGCAGAACGTCTGGGACATGATGGTGGATTGGCTGGCTGCCGGCGTGGAGCCGAGCCAGGCGACGCTGTTCATCCAAAGCCGCGTGCCCGAGCATGCTGAGCTGACGCTGTTGCTGGGCATGTGCACGCCGCTGTCGTGGCTTGAGCGCGTGCCAACCTACAAAGACCAGATGGAAAAGCTCAAAGAAAAAGATCTGGCCACGTATGGTTTTTTGGGTTATCCACTTATGCAAGCGGCCGATGTGCTGATCTACCGCGCCACGCAGGTGCCGGTGGGTGAAGACCAAGCGCCGCATATCGAAATGATGCGCGAGATTGCGCGCCGCTTTAACCACTTGTTTGGCCGCGAGCCAGGTTTTGAAGAAAAAGCGCTGGAAGCGGCCAAGAAGCTGGGTTCCAAGCGCGCCAAGCTGTACCGCGAGCTGCGCGAAAAGTATCAGACTGAGGGTGTGGAAGACGCGCTGGAGCAGGGCCGCGCCTTGCTGGCCGAGGCGCAGAACATCGCCGCGATGGACCGCGAGCGCCTGTTTGGCTACCTGGAAGGATCGCGCCGCATTATTCTGGTGGAGCCCGCCACCATGCTCACCGAAACGCCGCGCCTGCCGGGGCTCGATGGCGGCAAGATGAGCAAGAGCTACGGCAACACGATTGCGCTGCGCGAAGATCCCAAAGAAATTACGAGCAAAATCCGCAAAATGCCCACCGATCCGGCGCGTATCAAGCGCACCGATCCGGGCGACCCGGAAAAATGCCCGGTGTGGCAACTGCACCAGGTGTATTCAGATGATGCCACGCGCGACTGGGTCGTGAAAGGCTGCAAGAGCGCTGGCATCGGCTGCCTGGAATGCAAGCAGCCCGTGATCGACAGCATCATCCGTGAACTCGCGCCGATGCGCGAGCGTGCGCAGAAGTATTTGGATGATCCTACGCTCGTCAAAAACATCGTGGCCGATGGCTGCGACAAGGCGCGCGAGCTGGCCAAGGAAACCATGCGTGATGTGCGCGAGGTCATGGGTCTGGCCTACGGTTAATTGGTCGAGCGTTGAGCGTCCCAAGTCTAGCGTGAGCCAGCCTCAAAACCCTCTCCCTGCGAGGGGGAGGGAAGATGGTGAACCTGTTTACGCAATATTCATGAGCTTCTCCAAGCAAAAATGCATCAAAACCCTTATGGATATTGCGTAGAGCATGCCAGTAAGACGTAAAAATCATGTAATGCAAGCATGTGCATGCGTACGCTAAACGCTAAACACTAGACCCAACCAAACCCATGCACGGCACTGAAGCCCCATCCTCCTGGATCACCCGCCACACGCACCTGATCAAACCGGGGGCAACCGTGCTTGATCTGGCGTGTGGCTATGGCCGGCATACGCGGTTCTTTGCACAGCGCGGTTGCACGGTAACAGCTCTGGACCGTGACGCGCAGGCACTTGCGGCGCTGGCTGACGTGCAGTGCGAAATTGTCCAGGCCGATATTGAAAGCGGCCCGTGGCCACTGGCGGGCCGGGCATTTGATGCGGTGATTGTCACCAACTATTTGTGGCGCAGCTTGCTACTCGTGATTGTGGACAGCGTTGCGCCAGGCGGTGTGCTGATCTACGAAACCTTTGCGCGCGGCAATGAAACCGTGGGCAAGCCTTCAAACCCGAATTTTCTGCTTGCACCGGGTGAGTTGCTTTCAACCGCTCACGGCGCACTGCGGGTGATTGCCTACGAGGACGGCTTCCTGGCTGACCCGCAGCGTTTTGTGCAGCGCGTGGTGGCGGTGCGCGAAAGCGCGTCCGCGGTTGCAATGCGTTACCACTTGCCGCAGTAACTAGCTGCTGTAGATACGCCACAATCGAATAGAATCGCGGGATTGTCCAAAAAGCGTTTTGTCTATGTACACCGGTTCTATTGTCGCCATCGTCACGCCCATGTTTGAAGACGGCTCGGTCGATTGGGACAGCTATCGAAAACTGATCGACTGGCACATCGCAGAAGGCACCAGCGGCATAGTCGCCGTGGGTACCACCGGTGAGTCGCCCACCGTGACGGTGGAGGAGCACTGCGAGCTGATCAAGGTCGCGGTGGAAGCCGCGCGCCAGCGCGTGCCGGTCATTGCTGGCAGTGGCGGCAACTCCACGCGCGAGGCGATTGAACTGACCGAATACGCCAAGAAAGTGGGCGCAGACGCATCGCTTTCTGTAGTGCCGTACTACAACAAGCCCACGCAGGAAGGGCTGTATCAACACTTCAAAACGATTGCAGAGAAGGTAGACATCCCCGTCATTTTGTACGACGTGCCCGGCCGCAGCGTGGTGAGCCTGGCCAACGATACGGTGGTGCGCCTGTCGCAAGTGGCGGGCATCACGGGCATTAAAGATGCGACCAGCGATCTGGTGCGCCATGTTGATCTGACCATGCGCGTGCCGGCGGGCTTTTCATTGCTCTCCGGCAACGACGATACGGCGCTGGCCTATGTGCTGATGGGCGGGCACGGCGTGATCAGTGTCACCGCCAATATCGCGCCGCGCGCCATGAGTGCCATGATCGCGGCAGCGCGCGCCGGCAAGCTGGACGATGCGCGCGCGCTGAACAAGCGGCTGATGCCGCTGCACACAAAATTATTTGTCGAGGCCAATCCGATCGCGCCCAAGTGGGCGCTGCACCGCATGGGCAAGATCGGCAGTGGCATCCGCTTACCTCTGGTGCCGCTGTCCAAGGCGGCCGAGCCGGTGGTTGAGCGGGCGCTGCAAGACGCCGGCGTACTTTGAAAGTTTTCTGTCATGAGTGAATCAATGATCAATCGTGTTGTTGCACGCGCAGCAGTAGCTGCCGCCATCGCAGTGCTGGCCGGCTGCAGCTCCATCAATGAACTGATGGAAGGCGAAAAGATCGACTACAAGAGCGGTGTGACCAAGGTGTCCACGCTCGAAGTGCCGCCCGATCTGACGCAATTGCCGCGTGAAGACCGCTTTGCCGTGCAGCAGCGCGGCGTGGTATCTGCTTCTGACTTGGCCGCGCGTACCGGTACGCCTGCGGCAACACCAGGTGTTACAACGACCGGCACGTCGGCCGCTGGCGCAAGCAGCGCGGTACTGCCCGAGTTCAAAACCGCCAAGATTGAGCGCGCCGGCAACACGCGCTGGCTGGCCGTGAGCGCGCCAGCGGACAAGGTGTACCCGATCGTGCGCGAGTTCTGGGGCGATGTGGGCTTTGCGCTGAAGGTCGATTCCCCATCAACCGGCATTGTGGAAACGGATTGGAACGAGAACCGCGCCAATATCCCCAAAGACGGTATTCGCCGCCTGCTGGGCACGGTGCTGGACGGACTGTACGACTCCGGCACGCGCGACAAATTCCGCACCCGGCTGGAGCGCCGCGCCGATGGCGGCACCGATATCTACATCAGCCACCGCGGCATGCAGGAAGTCGTTGTCGGCAATCTCAAAGACCAGACCCGTTGGGATATTCGCCCCACCGATACCGAGCTGGAAAACGAATTCATGCGCCGCCTGCTGGTGCGCTTTGGCTTTGAAGAGACCAAGGCGCAGGCCGTGGTGGCGCCGGGCGCAGCGCCGGCAACTGCAGCTGCACCGGCCGCTGTGGGCGCTGCCATAGCGGCGCGCGCGCGCCTGGTGCAAGAGGGCGGTGCCAGCGTGGTACAGGTGGACGAGGCGTTTGACCGCGCGTGGCGCAGTGTGGGCCTGGCGCTGGACCGGCTGGGCTACACAGTCGTGGACCGTGACCGCACGCAGGGCACTTACTTTGTGCGCACGGTAGACCCCAACAAAGAGAACAAAGAAGGCAGTTTCTTCTCGCGCCTGTTTAGCAGCGGCAAGGCTGTGGATGCGGATGAATACCGCATCTCGGTCAAATCCCAGGCCGACAAGACGCAGGTGGCCGTGCTTGGCAAAGACGGCACCGCTGCTGCAGAACCCGGCAACCGCATTTTGCGGCTGTTGGTGGATGAACTGAAGTAAACATTAGAACGCAGCATGCTTGAATTTGTCGCCCTCGGCTCCGGTAGCGAGGGCAACGGCACCGTGGTGCGCGCCGGCAGCCCAGGCAGTCAGACCAGTGTGCTGCTGGATTGCGGCTTTGGCCTGCGCGACTGCGTGGCGCGCCTGGCCGCTGTAGGCCTTGCGCCGGCCGATCTGTCCGGGATTTTGGTCACCCACGAACACACTGATCATGTCGGTGGCGCATACAAGCTAGCGCGCCGCTTTGGCATCTCTGTTTATGCGTCGCACGGCACGTTTTCAGCCACGCGCGGCGATGCCGATGGGGTGGACATGCAAATTGTCTGCAGCCACACCGCATTTGCGATTGGCGCGCTGCAGATGATGCCGTTTCCGGTGCCGCACGATGCGCGCGAAC
>JBJOQV010000322.1:0-4932 GCA_046049785.1 Pseudomonadota bacterium | reverse complement strand
ATGCCGCGATTATGAGGCAGAGGCAAGTTTTATCCGGCTCTACGCAATATCCATGAACTTTTTGGAGCAAAAATGGCTGAAAACGCGCATGGATATTGCGTAGAGGCTTTTCAGAGCGAGGCGAATTTCTTTACACTGCCTGCGGGTGCCACTCGTAACTTGATTCGCCCAGCGAGAACACCACCACCCCCGCGCTTTGCGTGGGCAGGCGCAACATCAGCGCGCCGCTAGGGGCAATCACTGCGCTGGCACCGGTGTGCTCGCTTTCTTCTGGGCGGTTCAGTGCATTGGGCCAATTGGCCTGCACGATATAGGCGTTCAGCGCGCGGGCAAGTTGCTGTGCATGGACCACATGCGCGGGCGGGTCGGTGAGCGGCTTTTCCGGGTCCGGCCGCATCTGGCCGGGCCATAGCACCAGATCTACGCTGCCGGCGGGTAGTTGCGCGCAGACGTGCGCGGCGTCTTCAATTTCTCTGCAAATCACTGCGGTGGTGCGCAGGCCTTGCAGCGGCGCTACCGGCCGATCTGCGCCGGCCTGAAAGAACGTGGCCTCCGGCGCGGTGAGGCCGTTTTTGTGAATCACAGCGGCGATCTCACCTGATTCGTTGATCAGGAAATGGCTGTTGAGTTTTGCACCCGCCTCAGCAAACGTCGGCGCACCGATGGCAAGCGCCATGTTCAGCTGTGCGCAGCGTTCTTGCAGCCTCTCAATCTGCGGGCCGATCAACTCCGGGTGCGCCAGTGCAGTGATTTGCCGATGAAACCCCGTCACGGCGAGTTCAGCAAACGTGCATAGCTGCGCCCCGCGCGCATGCGCAAGCGTCATGGCCTGCATGATCGCGTGCATGTTTTCTTCAATCGTCCAGTACATGCGCAACTGGCCGATGGCGATGCGGGTCATTGCGTAATTATGAAGCAGGCAAAAATTCAATCAGACAGTACGCAATATCCAAGCGCCTCTTGGGGCAAAAATTCCTCAAAAGGCGCATGAATACTGCCCATCTGTTTACCAGCCAAGCCATTCAGAGGCATCCACCTGCCACTTCACAAACACCTCGTTAGCCACAGCGCGGCTCGGCTGTGTGCCGGCATCTGAGCGCGTTGCGCCGGCGTACAGCACGCTGCCGGCGTTTTGCCGCCATGCATAGGTGAGTGACTGCGCGCTGCTCCGGCCGCTGTCTGCAACCAAACCGGCCTGCGCATCGGCAGCGCGGTTAAAGCGGGTGGACTGGGCGATCAGCCGCAGCGCTTGTTTGGGCGCCAAATGCCAGATGGCGAGTAGTTGCGCGGCGGTTTCGGTCAGCGCATTGCCGCCCACGTCTGCGCCGCGCAGCGCCAGGCGGGTGATGCTGGGCTCCAGCTCAAGCCGCTTGACGGGCCGCAGCCGTGCATACAGGCGGCCTTTGAAGCCACTGCGCGCGCGGTTGGCATCTACATCGGCGAGTTTGCCGATGTCCCACTCGGTTTCAATAAACGGTAACCAGTGCGCAGGGCTGGTGGCGCCCCACAGATGTATGTAACGTTCACGCACCAGCGGCGCGCCGGCACTGCTGCGCAGCGCCGACCAAGCGTGTAGCGAGACATCTAGTTCTGTGTTGCGCGCCGCAGTCAGATACATGCCGGGACGGACGTTTTGCGCCACGGTTTGGCCACTCGCCCGGTCCTGCGTTTGATCGGCCTTGAAGTAAACATCCAAACTGTTCAAGCTGGCGAGGCCTTCCCAAGTTAGCCGATGCTCTGCCTCGATTTTGCGCACGCCCACTTGAGTGACAAAACCCGCGTCGTTGCGAAACTCCGCATCCGATACGTCCAGCGTGACCGAGCTGCTATTGCTCGCAGTTCGCCGGTTCACGCCGGTGTACAGGCGCAGGCCGTCTTGCGCAGCCGCTTTGGCCAGCGCGCCGTTGGCATCGGGCAGTGCGGTGGTGTGCGATGCCAGCAGTTGGCCGCGCACGCGCCATGTGTTGTCAATCGCCCAATTGGCATCGGCACCGGCCACGGTGTTGCCGCCGGCGCCGCCATCGTAGGTGCGGTGGGTGAGTAGCGCGCCGTAGGCGTAGTCGTGCGCGTCCACGCGCACGCGGCTCATCAGCGTGCGGCTTTCGGGCTGTAAGGCCGCGCCGGTGCCAAAGGCGCCGGGCAAGAGAGTAAGGCCACCGCCTTTGTCTTGCGCGGTGATGGCGGTGCCAGACAAACTCGCCTCGCCCCACGTACCGCGCCAGGACGCGCGCGCCGCCCAGCGCGGATCATTGATGGTGCGGGTGTACAGCGCATCGGTGGGCGAGTTGAGCAAGTCGCTGGACTCCACAAACAGCGGCCGCTTCTCGGTCAAGAACAAGGCAAAGCGCGTATTGCGTGCCAGTTGCGGTACATCTAGCTCGACCTGCGAGAAGTCCGGGTTGAGCGCGGCGTCAATCACCAGCTCGGCGCGCGGCCGCCACTTGATATCCAGCGAGGGCTTGAGTTCGCTTTCGCGCTGCGCCTTCCCCGCCTCTTCGGTGCGGGTTTGCCGTGCGGTGAGCGTGGGCCGCAACTGCAAAAAGCTTTGACTGGTGGGCGGCGTAAAGCCTTCGAGTATTTGCAGGTTGTCGATGAAGCTTGACGACTCCTTGGCCAGCGGCACCGACAAGTCCAGCGTGAACTGCTCGCGTGGCGTGCGGCGCGCCACCATCATGCGCCATTGCCCGCCGTTGCTGCCGGCAAAGCGCAAACTGCTGTAGGGCACGCGAAACACCGCGGTGTAGCCGGCATCGTTGCGCGCGCTGGCACCGTCAAAGTCAAAGTCGGGCGAAAAATCTTCGTTGTCGTTGTCTGCCGTGTGCAGCCCATCCGCAGTAGAGCCGGCCGGATTAAGGCGGAAGAACTGCGCCGCTTTTCTCTTGCCCACCGCGTCGATATACAGCACCACAAAATCCTGCGTGCGGTTGACAAAGTCGTGCCGCACCGGCACTTCGCGGATCTGCGCGGGCTGCGGATCGAGCGCGGTCACACCCACATAAAGTGCATGCTCGTCATACAGCACCTGCACGCGGGTTTCGTACTTGGCCTGCCCGCCGCGCGTGGGTGACAGCTCCACAAAGCGGTTGAACACCGGCGCGCGCTGCCAGGCCGCAGCAGACAATGTGCCATCCAGCGCAATGCGTTCGCCGGTTTGCAGGCGTTCAGCGCGAATGGGTGGCGGCTCTTGGGCCAGTGCGGCGGTGCAGCCGCTACTGCCGAAAAACGATAACAACGTGATGCGAAACAGCTTGCTGAAGCGATTTGTTTTTTTCATCTTGCTCTCAAGTCTGACTAGCGCGTGGCAGGCCGCCACGGTAGCGGCAGCCAGCAGAATCACGCGCGGTGATTGCGACAAAGTGCGGAAAGCGGGCAGTGGAACGCGAGTTGTGCGTGGCCCGGCCGGGTGCGCGCTTGAGAGGGCTTAAATTTTCATGCGCAAAGTTTAGCCAAGCCTGATATGTGCTGGCAATTCACCAATAAAACGCATCAATAAAACGCATCAAGAAAACGTTGAATTTCAAAGCCAACCACGCAATATCCATGCGCTTTTTGGGGCATTTTTGCCTGAAAAAGCGCATGAATACTGCGTGATCGATTTGCGCATCTTCGCGGTAGTTGGCCGAGCAACGTACAATCCAAAGCTTTCCCTAAGCCGCTTCTTTCATGCTCGCAGAACAAAAATCCGCTTTGCAGCAAGCGATTGCAAAGGCGCTCATACAACTGGCACCGGATGCAGCATTGCCGCCTGTCACGCTGGAGCAGCCCAAAGACGCCAGCCATGGCGACGTAGCCTGCAACGCTGCGCTGGCCTGCTCAAAACTGCTCAAGAAAAGCCCGCGCGAGCTGGCGCAGGCGATTGTGGGTGCGCTTGCGGCCAATACCGAGGTTGCGCCACTGATCGACAAGATGGAGATCGCGGGGCCGGGCTTTATCAACTTTCGCTTGTCCAGCGCCGCGCATCAGCGTGTGGTGCGCGCGGTGCTCGATCAAGGCGCGGCGTTTGGCGCGGGCAAGGCGCTGGCGGGGCAGAACGTGATGGTGGAATTTGTCTCCGCCAATCCCACCGGCCCGCTGCACACCGGGCACTCGCGGCAAGCGGCGCTGGGCGATATTCTCTGTAATCTGCTGGCCAATCAGGGCGCCGAAGTTACGCGTGAGTTTTATTACAACGACGGCGGCAACCAAATTCAAAACCTCGCCATGAGCGTGCATGCGCGCGCCGTAGGCAAAACGCCTGAGAGCGCCGACTGGCCGGCCGATGGCTACAAGGGCGACTACATCGCCGAGATCGCCCGCGACTTTCTCGCCAAAAAAACTGTGGCCGCGCTGGATGGCCCGCCAGTCACGGCCAGCGGCGATGTGGACGATTTTGAAGGCATCCGTAAGTTTGCCGTGGCGTATCTGCGGCATGAGCAGGATCTGGATTTGCAGGCGTTTGGTTTGAAATTCGATGTGTTCTATCTCGAAAGCTCGCTGTACAGCGAAAGCCGCGTTGAAAAAACCGTTGAACGTTTGAAGGCCGCCGGCAAGACCTATGAAGAAGGTGGCGCGCTGTGGCTCAAAACCACCGACTACGGCGACGATAAAGACCGCGTGATGAAAAAGTCCGACGGTTCGGGCTACACCTATTTTGTGCCCGACGTGGCCTATCACGTGCGCAAATTTGAGCGCGGCTTTCACAAGGTCATCAACGTGCAGGGCACCGACCATTTTGGCACCGTGGCGCGGGTGCGCGCCGGCGTGCAGATCGTCAGCGAGCATGAAGGCATGGGCGTGCCCAAGGGCTTCCCAGACTATGTATTGCACAGCATGGTGAAGGTGATGCGCGGCGGGCAAGAAGTCAAGATCAGCAAGCGCGCCGGCAGCTATGTGACGCTGCGCGACCTGATCGAATGGACCAGCAAGGACGCTGTGCGGTTCTTTCTGCTCAGC
>JBJOQV010000321.1:0-3270 GCA_046049785.1 Pseudomonadota bacterium | reverse complement strand
CCGTGGTAGCTGCCGGGCAGGCGCTGCCATTTGTCGGTGCGCACGCGGCCAGAGGCATCAAACAGCACATTGATGACTTCCGGCGTGTTTTCATGGGTGCCGGTGATCAGCACATAGCCGCAGCCCAAATCCAGCAAGCGCGCTGCGGCCACCGCGAGTACGTCGCCATGCCGTGCATCATCAATGCCGGCCAGCCGGCGCGCTTCGACGCTATTGGGCGTGATCACCGTGGTCATTGGCAGCAGCAGGCTTTTGATGGCGTCCAGCGTCTGCTCGACCGACAGCGCATCGCCCCTGCCGCTCGCCAGCACGGGGTCAAGCACCAGCGGCACATCGGGGTAATCGGCCGCGATCTCGGCAACCACATTCACAATGTCCACCGAGGGCAGCACACCCACCTTGAACGCAGCCACCGGCATGTCTTCCAGCACGGCGCGCGCCTGCTCATCGACCCAGTCTGGATCAAGCGCATAAATCTCGCGCACGCCCGAGGTGTCTTGCACCGTAATGCCCGTGATCACGCTGACCGGATGGCAGCCCATGCTCGCAATCGTGAGCAAATCGGCCTGAGCGCCAGCGCCTGAAGTAGGGTCGCTGGCGGCAATTGACATGACGATCGGCGGAGCAGGGTGGGGCATAAGGCCTTGGTCGTTGCACGAAAACGACGAGCGGTGTTGACCAGACGGCACGGGCTGCGCCCTCTGTGTCGTATATCATCGCGCAACTTTCATTGTAATGACCGATCATCATGAAGACTTGGATGTGCCTGATTTGCGGCTGGATTTACGACGAGGAAAAAGGGGCGCCAGAGGACGGAATTGCCCCCGGTACCAAGTGGGAAGACGTACCGCCCAACTGGACTTGCCCTGAATGCGGCGCACGCAAAGAAGACTTCGAAATGGTCGAAATCTAGGCCAGTGCACCACGATTGTGCTGCGCAAAAACCCTTGGTGAATCAAGGGGTTGATGTCGATTTCGCAACAAGTTCCTGAACATAAAAACGTAGCGCGCTGATACACCCGCCGATAGAATTCAATCCAAGGGAGTTGATTGGTTTGCAGGGGTGGCGCCGGGTCTATGACGCCGGCGGATGAGTCAGTTATCAGGCGAGCAAAAATAATGTCGGAATCGATGAACGGCTTGAAAGTAATGGTGATCGATGATTCGAGCACCATTCGGCGCAGCGCCGAAATTTTCTTGTCCCAGGCGGGGTGCCAGGTTCTTTTGGCCGAAGACGGCTTTGATGCCCTCGCAAAAATCAATGACCACGCACCTGCGGTGATCTTCTGCGACATTCTGATGCCGCGGCTGGATGGCTATCAGACCTGCGCGCTCATCAAGAAAAGCCCCAAGTTCAATACGACACCGGTGATCATGCTGTCGTCCAAAGACGGTTTGTTCGATCGGGCGCGCGGCCGCATGGTGGGTTCAGAGCAGTATCTGACCAAGCCCTTTACCAAAGATACCTTGCTTGCCGCGGTGCGTACACATGCGCCGCAGCAGGCATAAGCCAATTTCTAGACGGAGTTTGACGAGCATGGCGATTCAAAAAGTTCTGGTTGTGGACGATTCCCCCACCGAGCGCTTTTTCATTACTGACCTGTTGATGAAAGCCGGCTACGGCGTGGTGCAAGCCGAAAACGGTGAAGAAGCGCTGGTCAAAGCGCGAACGGAAAAGCCGCAGCTCATCATCATGGATGTGGTGATGCCGGGCCAGAACGGTTACCAGATCACCCGCACGCTGTCCAAAGACGCAGAAACGCAGCATATCCCTGTGATCATGTGCACGACCAAGGGTCTGGACACGGACAAAGTCTGGGGCATGCGCCAGGGCGCGCGCGAATATGTGGTCAAGCCGGTGGACGCAACAGAGTTGCTGTCCAAAATTCGTGCCTTGCCAGAAGCGCAAAGCTAAAGCGGCCACATCGACGCACGCAGGTTGAATATGGACACTCAAAGCGCACCGGCTAGCAGCAAGCAGATCGCCAAAAGCGATGCACGTTCCCGTCTGCGCGAATTCCAGGAACGGATTGCGCAGCGGATCGCACAGGCCCGGATCGCGCCGGGGATTACGCCCCGGCTGGCCGTGCGCGCGGGCGATCTGAATCTGCTGTTTGAACTCGCAGAGACCGGCGAGATCGTGAGCGTACCCTCGGCAATGACCAAGGTGCCGCGCACGCGCGACTGGTTTTTGGGGCTTGCCAATGTGCGCGGACAACTGGTCGGCGTGATCGATCTGTCGCGCTACTTCGGTGGCCCGGCAACCCCGATTGATGGCGCAAGCCGCGCGGTGTTGCTATCCAGCTCGCTGGGTGTCAATGCAGCGGTTTTGGCCACACGCGTGCAGGGGCTGCGCAACGTGGATGAACTAAGCGCCGAGCCGGTACAGGTCAGCGCGGCCATTGCAAGCTTTGCAGTCAGCGGCTGGCGTGACAACGCTGGCGCGCAGTGGGTAGAGATTTCGTTGGGGTCGCTTGCGCAAAGCGAAGACTTTTTGCAAATCGGCGTGTAGCGCAGGCACCGCCGCAGATAATGTATCTAAAGAAGGAGCGTTGAAATGGCGCTGAAGATGCCCAAACTTTTTGGGACCAAGAAAGAAGAGTTGCAGCCCGAATCGGTTGCTTTGGATATCGAGTTGTCGCCCGAGCCGAATGTGCGGGAGCTCAAACCGGTACCAGTCGCCTCCGCAGCGGAGGCAGGGCCGGTCACGATGTTTGGCAGCACAGAGGGCATTGACGGCGGAGAAGGTGGTGAGGTCGGCGCGCGCAAGGTGATGAAAGCCCTAGCGGCTGGCAAGCGGCTCAAGCTGCCTTTAATCGGGCACATGCCAGTCGATGGGCAGATTCGCATTCTCACGGCGATTCTGCTGCTGGCGCTGGTGGTGGGCATTGCGGTGGTGGCGCTTGACGCTGCGTTTGCACGCAGTAACTCAGCTCACCTGCAGATGACTGTTGACGCGCAAACGCAGTCGCAACGGCTTGCGAAGGCGGTGAAGGGCGCTGTGTTGGGTAACCCGGCGTCATTCGCGGAAGTGAAAGACGCGCGCGACATTCTGGCCAACAACCTGACGGTGCTCGAATCGGGCGGTACCTATAACAACGCAAACTTTGGTTCAGCATCAGCCGACGTGCAGCCGCAGGTTACAAAAGTGGTTGAGCTGTGGAAGCGGTCTGAAGCTGGCGCGACCACCATTCTTGGCCAGCGCGAGCCGCTCTCGCAGTTTGGTTCTTTTCTGAGCAAAATCAATGATTCCAACCCGCAATTGCTGGA
>JBJOQV010000320.1:0-8004 GCA_046049785.1 Pseudomonadota bacterium | reverse complement strand
CTGAAAAACCGCACGATTGGCCCGTTGCAAGGTTTTCGCAGCAAGATGGGCCGGCCGTTTGCCGCGATTCTCAATGTCGTGCCAGACACCGAGAACAATAATCTCAAGGTTGAATTTGATTTTGGCCAAAGCAAAGAAGAAGACGGCGAAACGCCCGACTTTTCCGGCCAAACCCCGCTGGGCAAATGTTTGAAGTGCGGCGGCAATGTGTATGAGCATGGCATGAGCTACATCTGCGAGAACACCGTGGCCAAGACCTGTGATTTCCGCAGCGGCAAAGTCATTCTGCAGCAAGAAGTCAGCGCCGAGCAGATGAAGAAACTGCTCGCCACCGGCAAGACTGATCAGCTAGAAGATTTTGTGTCTTCACGCACGCGCCGCAAGTTCAAGGCATTCTTGGCCTGGGACGCGGCCAAAGGCAAAGTGGGTTTTGAGTTTGCGCCGCGCGAGCCAAAGGTTACAAAATCGGTTGCGAAATCGGCTGCAAAATCGGCTGCTAAGTCCGCCGAGGCACCAGCGGTCAAGTCAGGCGCAAAAGCGCCGGCGAAAAAAGCAGCAAAAAAGGCTGCTTAAAAGCCCTCTAGAGGCAAACTACACAATATCCATGAGTCTTTTGAGCCATTTTTGCTCGAAGACCCGCATGGATATTGCGCAAAGCAGCTGCGATACTGTGCTGAACAAACCGCACACGTCTCAGTCTTAACCATATCAGCACGCGGGCAGCCGGCCTGCCGCCTTAACAGGACCTCGCCAAGATGAATGCAAACACTTTCGCTGGCCAAACACGCGCACGCGCCTTGGGCGTGCTTGCCACATTCTTGATGGCGGCAACATTGGCGGGCTGCGGGCAGAGTAAAACTCCCGCCGGCGCACCGGCGCCTGCCGTCACGCCTGCAGCACCTGTAGCCGCGCCAGCACCCAGCGCTGTTGAGCCACTCGCGTTCACCGCGCTCGGCGGCAAGGTCACGCTGGCGGGCACGATCACTAGCGAAGACGCGAAGAAGCAGTTGCTGCAAGAAGCCACCGGCGTGTACGGCGCCGGCAATGTGATCGACATGCTCTCGGTTGATCCAGGCGCAGCCAATCCCGCGTGGCTTGAGCAAGCCAGCACGCTGCTCGCCTGGCTCAAGCCGGGCCAGCCGCTCGCCATTGTTGGCGACGCAAGCTATATGACGCTCAAAGGCACCGTGCCTACCGCTGCAGAAAAAACCGAGCGCGGCAAATGGGCTAATGAGTTTTTCGGCAATACCGTCACGGTCACCAACAGTTTGCAGGTGCGGTCATAATGCATGCGCGGCGGTCAAGGCCGCTACACTTGCGCGTATGAAACACTTTCTGCTGTCGATTGCAGTTGCATTCTGCGCGAACGTCGTTTCTGCGCAAGAGGCGGCACCGCTGCAACCCGTGCCTTCGGTTGACTTGGCGCGCTACATCGGCACGTGGTACGAGATCGCGCACTACCCCAACTATTTTCAGCGCATGTGCGTCTCTGGCACACAGGCGCAGTACAGCAAATTGCCAAGCGGCAATGTGCAAGTGCGTAACCGCTGCCTGAATGACAAAAAAGAAGAAGTCGCCGTCATCGGCCAGGCACGCGTGTTGCCAGACTCGGGCAACGCCAAACTGCTGGTGCGCTTTGCGCCGGACTGGCTCGCCTGGCTGCCCTTTGTGTGGGCGCCCTACTGGGTGATTCAGTTGGCGGACGATTATCGCTACGCCGTCGTGAGCGAGCCATCGCGCGACTATTTATGGATTCTGTCGCGCACGCCAGCGCTGCCGGACGCTGATCTGCACACCATCAAAGCCCGCTTAAAAGAGCAAGGGCTGGACGCGGCAAAGCTCAAGTTCACGCCGCAGTAAGGTCGCGCGCCAGGCGATACAGCACTGCGTCGTCTTCATCCCCGCAGCCGGCAGCCACTGCGGCATTGAATGCGGCCAGCGCTTGATCGGCGCCAGCAACATCGCACTCCGAGCTGCGCATCATCTCTACCGCCAGACCGACATCCTTCGTCAGAATATGCGCTGCTGCGCGTGGCGCGTAGTCGCCCGCCAATGCGCGCGGCAGGCGGTCGCCGGCAATCCAGCTTGCACCGCTGCTGGCCTGAATCACGCTCAAGCGACGTTTGGATCAAGCCCCAGCCTGCCCGCTAGCGCCAGTATTTGTGCGCTTGCTGCGAGCTGAATGCCGGCGAGCAGATTGTTCACGAGCTTCATTTTCATCGCATCGCCAGCGCGGTGGCCAAGATAAAAACTGCGGTTGCCCAGCACATCCGTGAACGGCTTTGCGGCCGCAAGCGCAGCATCACTGCCTGCCAGCATGAGCGAAAGCTCGCCCCGCCGCGCACGCGCGGGGCCGCCGGAGATCGGCGCATCCAGCGGCAGGCCGCTTGCGGCTTGAATATCTGCCGCAAAGCGCGCGGCATCCTGCGGTGCAACCGTACTCATCAGCAGCACCGGCGCGTGCTGGCGCAGCGCGTGCGCAAGACCGCCAGCGGCGTGAACCACGGTTTCGATCTGCGCCGCGTTCACCACCACAATCAGCAGCGCATCGGCCACGGCAGCCAACCGCGCGGGCGAATCTGCCAGTGCGCAGCCGGCTTGCTGCGCAAGGCTCATCCGCGCCGGATCAATATCGCAGGCGGCAACCGCAAAGCCGCTTGCCAGCAGGCGCTGCGCCATCGCCAGCCCCATGTTGCCCGCGCCAATGATGCCAACCGTTTTCATCCGCCCGCTCCTTGATACGATGCGGCTTTCACCTTACCGCATCCGCCGCCATGAACTTCAAGCAACGTCTTCTGGAGCGCGCGCCGCTCACCGGTACCTGGCTCACCTTTGCCAGCGCCAATGTGGCCGAAGCACTGGGCCATCAGGGCTTTGATTTTTTATTGGTGGATACCGAGCACGCGCCGGGCGATGCGATGGACGTCGTGGCACAGTTGCAGGCCACGGGCAATACGGCCGCGCATCCGATTGTGCGTGTGACTGAACTATCCAACATGCTGGTCAAGCGCGCGATGGACGCAGGCGCATCGACCGTTCTATTTCCGATGATTGACGGTGCGCAGCAAGCGCGTGCGGCCGTTGCCGCCATGCGCTATCCACCGCAAGGTGTGCGCGGCATGGCCGGGATCGTGCGCGCCGCCAAGTTTGGCGCGGATGCGGCTTACACCAAAACCGCCAATGAGCATGCATCCTGCATTGTGCAGATTGAATCCAAGACTGCGCTTGCAAACGTGCACGAGATCGCGGCAGTAGAAGGCGTTGATTGCCTGTTTGTCGGCCCGGCGGATTTGTCTGCCAGCTTAGGCGTGAGCGCGCGCGATGACGCATTGTTCGACGCGTTGCACACGGTCGCGCAAGCGTCCATGCAGGCCGGCAAGCCCTGCGGCATCTTCGCCGGCGACCCGGCCTTTGCCCGCAAGGCGCGCGATCTAGGCTACACGCTAATCTCGCTCGCCGCAGATGTGATGTTGCTCGCACGCGGCGCAAAAGCGTTTCGTGAGGCGTTTGAAGCTTGAGGAATACTGATTAAGTCCGTTCGCGTTGAGCCTGTCGAAACGCATTTGCTAAAAGCTGAATCAAATCAAGAGCTTGCAAATGGGCTTCGACAGGCTCAGCCCGAACGGAGTACTTAATCAAAGATTCATGAATTAAGTAAGTACCAGGTTGTCGCGGTGAATTAACTCCGCTTCTTCCACAAACCCGAGCATCGCTTCAATCTGGCTGGATGGCTTGCGCGCAATCAGCCGCGCTTCATTGGCTGCGTAGTTGGTCAGGCCGCGCGCGACTTCTGTGCCATCGGGCGCGATGCAGCTCACCGCTTCGCCGCGCGTGAAGTCACCTTCCACGCCAATCACCCCGATGGGCAGCAGGCTTTTGCCTTCCGCCTTGAGCGCCTTGACCGCGCCGGCGTCCAGCAAAAACTTGCCGCGTAACTGCAAATGATCGGCCAGCCATTGTTTGCGTGCAGACAGCTTGGCGGTGGGTGCGACAAAGAGCGTGCCAATCGCCTCGCCCTTTGCCAGGCGCGTAAGCACTTCCGGTTCGCGGCCGCTGGCCACCACGGTTGACGCACCGCTCATCGCAGCGCGCTTGGCGGCCAGCACTTTGGTGAGCATGCCGCCTTTGCCAATGCTTGAACCCGCGCCACCGGCCATGGCTTCAAGCGATGCATCGCCCGCGCGCACTTCATGCAAAAACTTGGCCTGCGGGTTTTTGCGCGGGTCACTGTCAAACAAACCTTGTTGATCGGTGAGAATCACCAGCGCGTCGGCTTCAATCAAGTTAGCCACGAGCGCGCCGAGCGTGTCGTTGTCGCCGACCTTGATTTCATCGGTGACTACAGTGTCGTTTTCGTTGATGATGGGCACCACACCGAGCGAGAGCAAAGTCAGCAGCGTGGAGCGCGCATTCAGGTAGCGCGAACGGTCGGCCAAGTCGGCATGCGTGAGCAGAATCTGCGCGGTCTGGATGTTGTGTTTGCGAAAACAGCTTTCATACACCTGCGCCAAGCCCATCTGGCCCACCGCCGCGGCGGCCTGTAGTTCATGCATCGCGGTGGGCCGTTTGCTCCAGCCCAGGCGCTGCATGCCCTCTGCAATCGCGCCGGAACTCACCAGCACCACCTCGCGGCCCATGGCGCGCAGATCGGCAATCTGGCGCGCCCAGAGCGAGATGGCGATCAAGTCCAGCCCCTTGCCGTCGTTGGTGACAAGGCTGGAGCCGACTTTGGCGACGATGCGTGTAGCAGTTTGCAGAACGGTTGAATTCATACGCGTTGGCGTGGCAAGCGGCGAAGAAATTAGTTGTGTATTTGTGCTATTACAAACCGTCTACGCAATATCCATGCGGGTTTTCAGCCATTTTTGCTTCAAAATGCGCATGGATATTGCGTACAGAACTTTTGCTCATAGTTAAAAGCGTTCAACACGGAGGCGCGGAGCGGGCGGAGGAAAAAAGAGAGTTGGTTGATGCGTTTTCAGTTGCTCCGCGACCTCCGCGCCTCCGTGTTGAACGCTTTTCAGTTTTTCGACTAAACCGTATCCTCCGTGCGATCAAACCGCGCATCAAACGCCGGTCCGGCTTCTTCGCGCTTGATGTGTTCAAGATAATCGTTGATCTGCACCATCAGCGCTTCACAGCCTTCACGCGTGAGCGCCGAAATCTCAAACACCGGTGACTTATCACCACGCTTTTTGTAGCGCTTGATAAAGTCTTTCAAGCGCGACGCGCGCTCCTCAAGCGGCACCATGTCCAGCTTGTTGAGTACCAGCCAGCGCGGTTTGGCGGCAAGCTGCGGGTCGTACTTTTCCAGCTCTTTCACAATCGCCTTGGCTTCCTTCACTGGGTCGACCTGTGGATCAAACGGCGCCAAGTCCACCAGATGCAGCAGCAGCCGCGTGCGCTGTAGATGGCGCAAAAACTGGTGGCCCAGGCCTGCGCCTTCCGCCGCGCCTTCAATCAGTCCCGGAATGTCGGCGATCACAAAACTTTTTTCCGGCCCCACACGCACCACGCCCAGGTTGGGGTGCAGCGTAGTAAACGGATAGTCCGCAATTTTTGGCCGCGCGTTGGACACTGCGGTGATGAGCGTGCTCTTGCCGGCGTTGGGCATGCCCAGCAAGCCCACATCAGCCAGAACCTTCAACTCCAGGCGCAGCATGCGCTGCTCGCCTTCCTTGCCGGGCGTGAACTGGCGCGGCGCGCGGTTCACACTGCTCTTGAAATGCATGTTGCCCAGGCCGCCTTCGCCGCCTTTGGCGAGCAGCACACGCTGGCCGTCCTGCGCCAGGTCAAACAGCAGCTGCCCGCTCTCTGCGTCCGTCACCGTGGTGCCCACCGGCATGCGCAGGACAATATCGTCGGCCGCCGCGCCGTACTGCTGCTTGCCGCGGCCACCTTCGCCGCTCTTGGCAATGTGCTTTTTGGCGTAGCGATAGTCGATCAGCGTGTTGATATTGATATCTGCCACGCCCCAGATGCTGCCGCCGCGCCCGCCATCGCCACCGTCCGGCCCGCCTTTGGGAATGAATTTCTCGCGCCGCATCGACGCAGAGCCGTTGCCGCCTTTGCCTGCGGTGACTTCGATGGTGGCTTCGTCGATGAATTTCATGTTTGGTCTAGCGTTGAGTGTTGAGCGTCTAGCGTTGTCACGCCATCCGTGCTTTCGGTCTTCACGCTAGACGCTCAACGCCAAACGCTAGACCAAACAAAAAAGCCCCGCACTGCGAGGCTTTTTTGCCGCAGTGACAAAGCGAGTTTAAGCCGGAGTCACCGACACGGTGCGGCGCTTGAGGGCACCTTTCACCGCAAACTCCACTTTGCCGTTTGTGAGTGCAAACAGCGTGTGGTCTTTGCCCATGCCCACGTTGGGGCCGGCGTGGAACTCGGTGCCGCGCTGACGCACGATGATGGAGCCGGCGTTGATTGCCTCGCCGCCATACACCTTAACGCCCAGGCGCTTGCTTTCACTGTCGCGGCCGTTGCGGGTTGAGCCGCCGCCTTTTTTCTGTGCCATTTTTCAGAACTCCTTATTTCTTCTTGCCGCCATCCAGCTCATCTTGCAGAGCTTTCAGGGCGTCAAATTTGCCGTCGCGTGCCAGTGCGGCCTGCATCGGCCACGTGTCGGGCTTGTGCGTGGAAAAGCGGCTGCCGGCTTTTTTCAGCATCTCGGCAATCGCTTCAACCTTGGTGTCTGCCAGCGCGGCAAACGTGGTAATGCCACCCGCGCGCAGGATCTCGGCGATCTTGGGGCCAATGCCTTCCACAATCGTCAGATCTTCGGCCTTGGCACTCACAGCAGGTGCATCAGCTTTGGCGGATTGGCCGTTACCGGCAATCTCGGCGATGAACAGCTCGGTGAACCACTGGCGATGGCCTTGGTGCTTTTGATAATGCTTGCGCCGGCGCATCTTGAAGATTTTGACTTTATCTGCACGACCGTGCGCCAAGACCGTCGCTTTCACACTTGCACCGGCAACCAGCGGGGTGCCCACGGAAACCGTGTCACCACTGCCAATTGCCAATACATCGGAAATCGTGATCGTTTGGCCAGGTTCCGCAGTGATCTGTTCTACTTTGAGTTTTTCGCCAGCGGCAACGCGATACTGCTTGCCACCGGTTTTTATGACCGCGTACATGTTTGACCTCGGAATGAGTTTTTGCAAAAACTCCGCGCAAAAAATAAGCGGAGCCTTAAATTGTGCCATAAATCAAGGACTTAGCGCAAGATTTGGGTGCACAAGTGCACTAGTGGCGCCACAGCGCCGAAAAGCCGTTCCGCGCGCTGATTTGGAGGCAAATCTCAAATTTGGCATGCCTGAATACGCAATATTCATGAGCCTTTTCAGGCACATGCCTTGAAAACCCGCATGGATATTGCGTGATGCGGCATATTGCCTCAAAAACCGCATGAATATTGCGTATTCTGGCCAATAGCGGTCGAATCTATAATACATAAAACGTTGTCAACACCCTCCGTGCTCACTCTGCTCGCCCCACTTTCTGACGATATGCAACGCCTGGACGCGGTGATTCGCGCCCGTTTGGATAGCAACGTCGTGCTGGTACGCACCATTGCAGACTACATCATCGGTGCCGGCGGCAAGCGGCTGCGCCCGGCGCTGCTCTTGCTCGTGGCCCGCGCGCTCAAGGTGCAGGGCAAGGCGAGTGATGAGCTGGCAGCCGTGATTGAATTCATCCATACCGCCACGCTGCTGCACGACGACATCGTGGATGAGTCCACGTTGCGCCGCGGCCGCAAGACCGCCAACGCCGTGTTTGGCAACGCCGCGAGTGTGCTGGTGGGCGATTTTCTGTATTCGCGCGCCTTTCAAATGATGGTGGGCGTGGACAACATGCGCGTGATGCGCATCTTGGCCGACGCGACCAACACCATTGCTGAAGGTGAAGTACTGCAACTGCTCAATGTGCATGATCCCGACGTAACGGTGGCGCGCTACATGCAGGTGATTGAGTTCAAGACCGCCAAGCTGTTTGAAGCAG
>JBJOQV010000319.1:0-2914 GCA_046049785.1 Pseudomonadota bacterium | reverse complement strand
TGCCGCCCGCATCAGGCAACCATGTGCGTTTCATTGTGGGCTTGCGCGCGCAACTGTGTACCGTTGTCCGTGACCGACTCCCCATTGCAGTGCATTTTCATTCGTCCAAAGCAGGCTTTGCCGGACGTTTTGTACTGGCTATGCTTAAAGAACGGCCCGCCTGCTACTACTCCCCTCACGGCCTGTCTTTTCTGAATGGACGGCGGCTGATCGCAAGTGGGCTCTATTACGCGCTTGAGAAAGCGGCCGGTTTGGTACATCACACACCAGTAGGCTGCGGAAAAAGCGAGGCTGTACTGCTGGAGCGCCTGACTCGCCGCGCTGCGTTCATACTGGAAAACCCAGTGTGTGAGGATCTTTTCGCGCTTCACCGCGCGGAAACCTCTCCACCAACGGTGATTTCTATTGGGCGCGCATGCGAACAGAAGGCCCCAGAACGTTTTACCGAGCTCTCACTCAAATTCCAAATCGATGAGTCAACGGTTCAATTTGTATGGGTCGGATCTGGTGAGACGGCACGTGAGGACCTGCTCAAAGCTGCGTGCGTAAAAGTAACGGGCTGGGTTGGCAGTGATGAAGTAAAGCAATGGCTTTCTGCGGCATCGGTTTATGTGCAGACATCGCGCTGGGAAGGAATGCCGCTTTCAGTTTTGCAAGCCATGGCTGCAGGTTTGCCTTGCGTGGTGACTGATGTTGTAGGCAACAAAGATGCGATACGACATGGCGAAACAGGTTTCATCGCGAAGAACGACGATGAAATCCTTGGGTATGTGCGGCTGCTACTGGCCGACGATGCCTTGCGCAAGCAACTAGGTATGGCGGCGCGGCTGGATGCGCAGCAAAGATTTGGTCCAGAACCTTTTCGCCGATCGTTGAGGCGCCTGTACCAGCTCAGCCCTCTCGAAATAAGCCAGCAAACCTAACGTTCAACCAAGCAATTCGCAGCCTTGCGCACAGCGGTCTAATCATCAGGAGAACGCTAGACATGTATCGCCGACACTTAATCATTGCCACAGGTTCAAGTATTGCACTTGGCAGTCTGGTAGGCTGCGGTGGCGGCGGTGGCTCAAGCGACCCACCCGCACCCCCTCCCGCAGCCGCGCCCAGTGCGCCTCCCGCTGGCCGGCTGGATACGGCTGCGGTTGCACAATGGAGCAGCACACTGGAAGAAACCTGCGTACAGGCAAAAGCGGCAGGTGTCAGTCTGTATTCAACCGGAGAATCGCGTGTGTATGCTGCTTACTTTGCTGCGATCCACGATGCGCTTAACGCGATTGATCGTCGCTACCAGCCCTATCTTGCTGACTTTCGATCCACGACCGCAAATCCAGACGCAGCCGTGGCAGCCGCCGCAAGAGAGGTTTTGACTGTCCTGCTGCCTGCGCAAGCCTCTTTTGTCGAAACCAGATATATGCAAGCGCTGAACACGATCGCAGCAGGTACTAGCAAAGACAGTGGAATTGCCGCGGGCCGGCAAGCAGCGCAAGCGATTCTTGCTGCGCGCGCCAACGATGGCGCGGCTGAATCCCAACCCCCTTATGTGCCCTCAAACGCGCCCGGCGCTTATCAAGCAACACCAAACTCCGGGGCACCCGTTGATGTGAAATGGGGCGACGTAAGGCCTTACGCCATTCAGAATGCTGAGCAGTTCAACGCCACGATACCCGGCCCCTACCCGCTTTCGACTGCGGATTATGCAGAAGACTTTCGCAAAGTGCTAGAAATCGGTGGTCGCGGCAGTACGCGCTCAGCGGATCAAACCTCGATCGCCAATTTCTGGCTGGAAAACTCGCCTCCAGGCTGGAACCGTATTGCGTCAACCGTTGCAGCAGCGCGGCAGCTCAATGGCTGGGATCAGGCACGCATGTACGCCCTGCTGCATCTCAGCCTTGCGGACGCATTGATTGCATGTCTGAAAGCAAAGTATTCGCTCTCGTTCTGGCGTCCGATCACTGCAATTCGCGCAGCTGATGCCGATGGCAATGCAGCAACCGCGCTTGACGCCACATGGGAACAACTGGCTGGCGCAACGCCGCCCACACCGGATTATCCGTCGGCGCATGCGGTCGCCGGTGGCGCTGCCGAGTCCGCATTGATCAGCATATTTGGCGCGGGATCCAAGACCTCAGCCTCGTTGCCTAGTGAACTGGATGGAAATCCTTTCTCCGTATCAAGCCCAACGCTCGCAGGGCAGCCGCGCACTTTTCGCGGCTTTTCACACGCCGCCAAAGAAAACGCGGAGTCGCGGATTTACGTCGGGTTTCACTTTCCTAAAGCCGTGTATGACGGGCTCGCGCAAGGGCGTGCCGTGGGTGACTATGTCGTGGCAAATCGGCTGCGCCCAGTATGACATGAGGTGGCCTCTGGCGCGCCTGCGTCTCACGCCGCGCGCGCATCGCCCCGCGTATTCTCAAGCGGCAGTATTTCGGAACCTACGTCTTTCAGTGCGATTTGGCCGCGCCGCAACTGTGGCCTACCTATCGATATATAAGTGAAACCCTCATCAACCATCCGGTCCAAACGATAGAGGTTCTTTCCATCGAAGATCACTGGCTTGGCAAGTCGTCGCCTGATTTCTTCAAAGTTCGGGCTTTTGAACTCGCTCGCATCTGTCGTGATCACCAGTGCTTCGCAACCATCAAGCGCGCCATAGGCATTGCTCGAAGCAATCAGCTGCAGATTTGATTGATCATTGGTGCGTAGTGAAGCCAGTGGGTCGTAGGCATGCAAAACAGCGCCTTCCGCGATCAGTGCATCGATCAACATCTTTCCTGGCGAATCGCGCAAGTCGTCGGTTCCGCCCTTAAACGCAAAACCCCACATTGCAATCTTTTTACCGGCGAGGTGACCGTTGAAGTGGGATTTGATCTTGCCCAGAAAGCGGGTCAGCTGCGTTGTATTCACTTGTTCGATC
>JBJOQV010000318.1:0-5093 GCA_046049785.1 Pseudomonadota bacterium | reverse complement strand
CAGCTACGTCCCTACGATGCGCGCAGATGTCCGATAAGCGACTCAATGCGCTCTAGTATCCCGTCAAACAGCCGCAGGCTGCAATTTCAAAGCCTCGCATGTCTTAGGTAGGTACTGCAATGTGAGCGCGCCTGGGCGGCGCCGCTGCAATATCAGCGATTGCGGTAGTAAATATCTTGCGTCAGGCCGCGATTGGCGTACGGTGTGGTGGGCTGCGGTGGATAGGCGGCTTGGTGCAGCGACGCCAGGAACATCAGGTCTTCCATCACTGCTTTGGGAAAGCCGGCGCGGTCACCTCGGTCATCGATCCAAAGCTTGTTGAAGTAGGTATCCATCTCTGGATAGCCCCACATCAGTGTGATTTGCGTGACGATGCGTGCGAACTTCTCTTCAAGCTCTGTTTTGCCTTGCGCGACTGGAAACTGCGTCACCTTGGCCGGTGCGGTCAGCGGTACGACCACCGAAGAATTGGCGGCGGCAGGTGCTTCCTCTTGGGCGCGGCGGCGAAAAAAGTTGGCAAGCATGCTTAAGGCGGAACTTTTTTTAACTAAAAGTGTCGTTGATCGTCTGGCAACATTATGCGGGCAAAATAGTGCACTGCAAAGAGCTGGTACCGCGCAAGCATACCTCCTGTTAGGTATGTTGTGGGGCCAAAACCGCTTCTGAGCGCGCTACTTTTTTGTTACATAATTCGCGCCGATTAATCGAAATCCTCTAGCCGTGAACCGCTCTAATGCGCTGATCGGCCTATAAACTTGCTGCGTCGCAGCATTACCTTTTCTGAACGGACACAATGAACGTCGCAAGCTTCGTACGCGCCGTCGCAAAATCTCTTTTTGTTGGCATTTTCTTGACCGGGCTGTGGGTTGGCCAGCCGGCGCGCGCACAAGGTTTTGGGCTGGAGGATGTCAGCCGTGAAGCGCAAACGCTTGCGCAGACGCCTTTTCGCAAGCCGCAGATTACCGACTTGAGGCGCGCGGCGCTGGGCTACGACGCGTACCGCCGGATTCAATTCCGCGCCAGCAGCGCGCTCTGGCACGGCCAGGGCACGCCCTTTGAAATGCATTTCTTTCCGCTGGGCAATGGGCTGAATCGGGCGGTGCGTTTGCACGAAGTGGTCGATGGCAAGGCACGCGCATTCAACGTCACGGCAAGCGCATTCAACAACGACGGCGTGCTGCCGCCCGAGCCGCCTGATCAGCCGGTAGGCGTGGCCGGCTGGCGGCTGACCTATCCACTGAATGAGGCAAGCAAGCGCGATGAAGTCGCTGCCTTCATCGGTGCGAGCTATTTTCGGGTGCTCGGCCAAGCGCAGCGCTACGGCTTGTCTGCCCGCGCGATTGCGGTAGATACCACCGGCGCGCAGGCCGAAGAGTTTCCGGACTTCGTGGCCTTCTGGTTCGAGCGGCCCGGTGCGAATGCGAAGGAATTCAGCTTCTATGCACTGCTGGATGGGCCGCGTCTCACCGGCGCGTATCACTTTGTGCTGCGGCCCGGTGCAACCACCACCGTGGATGTGCGCAGCCGCCTGTTTTTGCGCGCGCCCATCAAAACCCTGGGCATCGCGCCGCTGACCAGCATGTTCCTGCACGGCGAAAATCAGCTCTCGTCGCAAGGCGATTTTCGCCCCGAGGTGCATGATTCCGACGGCTTGCAAATACTCACTGCAGAAGGCGAGTGGATCTGGCGCCCCCTGACCAATCCGGGCCAGGCGTTTGTCACATCCTTTGCCATGAAGTCGCCGCGCGGATTTGGCCTGATGCAGCGCGACCGCTCCTTTGCCAGCTATGAAGACATTGAAGCGCGCTACGAGCTGCGGCCCAGCGCCTGGATCGAGCCGCTAGGTGACTGGGGCACAGGGCGCGTTGAGCTGCTGCAATTCAATACGCCGGATGAAACGCATGACAATGTTGCTGCCTTTTGGGTGCCGGATCAGCGGCCTGCGCCGGGCCTGCCGATTGACCTGGCATGGCGTGTGCATTGGTCGGGCAATGATGCCAAGGCGCCGCCCGGCGCGCGCGTCTTGCAGACGCGTGCAGGTTACGGCTACTTCAAAGGGCAGCGGCCGCGTGAGAGGCACAAGCTGCTGATTGATTTTTCCAGTGCATCGTTGCCTGTCGGCACAACCCCTGAAGACGTTGAGGCGGTTGCCACAGTCAACCCCAATGCGCGCCTTGTCAGGGTGCATACATATCCAAATTCAGTGCGTGGTGGCTGGCGTACAACAGTGGAGTTTGACCGGGTGAGCGCAAAGCAAGCAGTAGAACTTCGTATTTTTTTACGCCACGGCGCGAACACTTTGAGTGAAACATGGTCGTATGCACTGCCACCGGAATTGGCCAAATGACACATCAAACAATCCTCCTTCTCGTAACCCTGGATACCACATACTGAAATGATGCCGCCTCATCTTGTATCGCGTACGCAAAGTCCCGTTATCCCGGTGCAATCCAGCACGCCTACCGCGCCGCCGGTTGTGCGTACGTTCATGCCCAGCCGTCCCTGGGTTGGGTTGCTGCGCGGCAGCTTGATGGCATTTCTTGACCGATTGCCTGGGCTGAAGTTTGTGTGGCGTGAACCGGCGGCACCGGTGTGGGCCGAAGCGGCGCGCCGCCGCCGCCGCACGCTGCTGCTGGTGATAGCCTTGTTTGCCACGATGGCACTCGCGCTGCTCGCAGGCAGTGCGCCCAACCAGCCTTCTGTCGCATGGGTGCTCTACGCTGGCCTTGGGGTGCTGCTGATGGCTTGGGTTGGCGCAGGCACGGCTACTGCGCTGATGGGTGCGAAGGTGCTGCTGCGTGGTGACAGATACGCGCTGACGCTGCGCAATCCGCGTGCGCCGATTGATGTGAATGCGCGCACCGCCGTCATCATGCCCATCTGTAATGAAGACATCGCGACCGTTTTCTCCGGACTGCGCGCCACCTGCGAATCGATTGCTGCAACCGGCGCGCTGGGCTTGTTTGATTTTTACCTGCTGTCCGACAGTACTGACCCGGCGATCCGCGCCGCGGAACTCAAGGCCTGGGAGCGTTTGCGTGCGCTGCTGGGCGACAATCCTATTGGTGCTGGCGCGCGTGTGTTTTATCGCCTGCGCCGCCGCCGCACCATGCGCAAGGCCGGCAATGTGGCTGACTTTTGCCGCCGCTGGGGCAAAGGCTACCGCTACATGATCGTGCTGGACGCCGATAGCACCATGCACGGCGATACGCTGGTGTCTCTCGTGCGTCTGATGGAAGAGCATCCCAAGGCCGGCATCGTGCAAACCTTGCCGCAGGCTTACGGCCACAATACCTTGCATGCGCGCGTGCAGCAGTTTGCCTCGCGCGTGACCGGGCGGCTGTTTGCGCTGGGCATGGCGTATTGGCAATTGGGTGAATCGCACTACTGGGGTCACAACGCGATTTTGCGGGTCGAACCATTTATGCAGCACTGCGCGCTGGCGCCGATCAAAGGCCGCGGCAGCTTGGCCGGCGACATTCTTTCGCATGACTTTGTCGAGGCCGCAATGATGGGCCGTGCAGGCTACGAAGTGTGGCTGGCACCGCAATTGGAAGGCAGCTGGGAGCAGTTGCCGCCCAATCTGCTGGACGAACTTGACCGTGACCGGCGCTGGTGCCGCGGCAATCTGCAAAATGCCCAGCTCATCGCCGAGCCTGGCTGGCGCCCAGTGCACCGCGTGATGTTTGCGGTGGGCGCACTGTCTTATGTGATGGGGCCGATTTGGCTCGTGTTTGTCGCGCTGGGTATGTGGGCGGGTAGCCAGGATGGAGCAAGCGGCGGACAGGCCGGTGCGGCGCTGTGGCTGCTCACACTCGTGTTGTTGCTGCTGCCGCGCGTGCTGGGTGTGATGGCGGCGCGCATGCGCGGCGAGCACAAGATCTATGGCGGTACGCCGCGCCTGATGATGAGCGCAGCCATTGAACTGTGCGTCTCTGCCCTGCAGGCACCGGTGCGCATGCTGGCCTATTCCGCCTACGTGCTCAGCACGTTCACCGGTTTGCGGCTGGAGTGGCGCTCGCCCCCGCGCGATGCCAGCTCCGTGTCCTGGCGCGATGCGTTCGCGCGGCTTGGACTGTTCTGCACGCCCTTGCTCTTGCTCGCGCTGTGGGTTTTTTCCAGTGAAGAGCTGGCCGCACCGCATCTTGCGCCGCTGTGGCTGCCGCTGCTGGTGGCAGTTCCCCTGGCCGTTCTGACCAGCCACGAAAAGTTTGGCATGGCGCTACGCCGGCTGCGCATGCTGCTCGTGCCTGACGAAGTGCGCACACCGGCAACGCTGGCCAACGCGATCGCGCGTCGCGGGTTTGTTGATCTAATGCCTATGCCACTGCCGGTGGTCGCGGCGCCCGCGGCGCCAGTGCGTGTGCCTATGCGTGCCAAACCGCGTACTGCGCCGCCGCGCATGGTGATGCCGTGGTCAATGCGCGCTGGCCCTGTTTTTGCGAGCATAGCGATATTCATGATCACCACGCTCACACCGCCGTTTGCGCAAACGCCCGCGCTACCGAGCGATGTGCGCCAGCAAATCGATCTGCAAGCGGCGCTGGCCAATCAGGAAGAGCAGATGGAACAGGCGCAGTTCTTTGTGGCTGGCGGTGAAGAAATCAAGCGGCCGCGCGTGCGGGCGCGGCCCGCCCGCATGATTGACGATGAGGTGCGGCAGCGCGCGCGGGAAGCGGTGCGCCGCTCGCTGTCCGGCGAAGAAGAGGTGGATGCAGCAATCAACGGGCAGGCGTACACCTAAACTGATTTAATCGCGGAAATTCTCAAACGTCAGCGGCAGATCAATCACGTCTTTGCGCAGCAGCGCAATGGCAGCCTGCAGATCGTCGCGTTTGGCGCCGGTGATGCGCAGCGCGTCACCCTGAATACTTGCCTGCACCTTGAGTTTGCTGTCCTTGATGGCCTTGACCAGTTCTTTGGCTTTGTCTGAAGGAATTCCCGCCTGGATGGTGACAGCCTGCTTCATCTTGTCGCCGCCGATTTTTTCCGGCTTTTCAAAGTCCAGGTAGCGCACGTCCACGCTGCGTTTGGCCAGCTTGGCGGTGAGCACCTCGCGCACCTGGCCGAGCTTGAAATCATCGTCCGCATAG
>JBJOQV010000317.1:0-9601 GCA_046049785.1 Pseudomonadota bacterium | reverse complement strand
ACAGGCTGAAAAAGCTTATGGATACTGCGTAGCGTGGTCTAGAAGCAATCCTGCAGTGAGCATGCCGCCTACAATCGCGGCATGCTCAATCTCGCCACCTCCCTATCCCGTAAAGCCCTGTTTTCACTCGAGCCGGAAGACGCGCATGCGCTGACGCTGGCTACGCTCACAACCATGGCGACGGTTGGGGCGACGAAGTTTCTGTTCCCCGCGCCTGCGAGCACGCCGGTGCAGTTGATGGGCCTCACCTTCCCCAACCGCGTTGGCTTGGCCGCGGGGGCGGACAAGAACGGTGAGTGCATCGATGGTTTTGGCGCGCTGGGTTTTGGGTTTTTGGAGCTTGGCGGCGTCACGCCGCGCCCGCAGCTGGGCAATGAAAAACCGCGCGTGTTTCGCCTGCCCGAAGCCAACGCGGTGATCAACCGGCTGGGCTTTAACAACCACGGGCTGGATGCGCTCGTGCGCAACCTGCAGAGCCATCGCAGCATCGGCCGCTACGGCAGAAAAGGCCCCAACGCCGCTGGAATCATCGGCGTGAACCTGGGCAAGAACAAAGACACGCCAAATGACAAGGCACTCGATGATTACCGCGTGTGCTACGAGCAGCTCCACCCGCTGATTGACTTTGCCACCATCAACGTCAGCTCGCCCAACACCAAAGACCTGCGCGCGCTGCAGGAAACTGATGAACTGCGCGCGATTCTCAGCGGCATGAAAGCCGCGCAAGCGCAGCTTGCCGACCAGCATGGCAAGTACGTGCCCCTCTCAGTCAAGATCGCGCCGGATCTTGACGATGCGCAGATTGAGGCAATCGCGCAGCTTGTGATGCAGGAAAAAATGGATGCCATCACCGCCACCAACACCACAGTAGCGCGCGAAGGCGTTGCGCACCTGCGCTTTGCGGAGGAAACCGGCGGCCTGTCCGGCGCGCCCGTGTTTGCGCGCAGCAACGAAGTGATCCGCAAACTGGCCAAACACTTGGATGGCGCGCTGCCCATCATCGGCGTGGGCGGCATCATGAGCGGCGCAGATGCCAAGACCAAGCTGGAGTGCGGCGCGTCGCTCGTACAGTTTTATACGGGATTAATTTATCAAGGGCCGCAACTGGTGACAGAAGCGATCCGGGCAACAAATACGGCCTGAAGGACTACAAGAAGCCCGCACATTTCATGTTAGGTGATGAGAACATGATGCTGCATCACATCTCTTTTGGCGTGCGCGACCTGGCCAAGTGTGGCGCGTTCTACGACGCTGTGCTCGGTGCATTGGGCTATCGCCGCGTATTTGAAGATGACACAGCCATCGGCTACGGCATCGAAGACGGAGAAGATTTGCTATGCCTCAAGCTGCAGCCGCAGGCCAGCGCACCAGGCCCCGGTTTTCATTTAGCGTTTGCTGCGCCTACCCGCCAAGCAGTGCATGATTTTCACAGCGCAGCGCTGCAAAACGGTGGCCGCGACAATGGCGCACCTGGCTTGCGGCCAGACTACGGGCCTAACTACTACGCCGCCTATGTGATCGACCCGCAAGAGCATCGGATTGAGGCGGTTGTTAAAACACCTGCATAGCAACTACAGCACGCAGTATTCATGGGCATTTCCAAGCAAAAATGCCTGAAAAGGCTCATGGATATTGCGCAAATCACTTTCAAATCCTCAACTTCACCGTCTCAATAATCCATCGCTTGTCGCTTGCAAAGTAGCGCAGTGAATCAAACATATAGGGTTTGCTATATGCCGCAGATACTTTTGCTGCGCCCGCAACCGCGTCGCCTGCGCCATTCATGCAGGGATTTTTATGGCATTTAAGAAATTTTCGTTTGAACTCGGCCGTCTGCAACTCATGCTGGCGACTGCGCTGTGGATATCGCTGCTGCCCAACAGTGCGACGCTGAAGATGTTCTTGAATGCACCGTCCGCCGGCACCGGCGTAGGCGCGCTGGCGTTTGCCTTTGGCGGCTGGTTGTTCGTGTATGCGATGGTCTTCGCGTTGATCACCATCACAGGGCTGGTGTTTTGGGGCAGGAGCATCAAGGTGCTCTGCGCCGCACTGGTGGTGATTGCGTCTGTGCTGGGGTTTTTCAGCCTGTTTCTGGGCACGCAGTTCGACAAGAACATGCTGGTCAACGTGCTGCAAACGCATCCCAGCGAAACGCTTGAACTGTTGAATCTGCGGCTGATTCTTTGGGTCGGCATAACCGGCCTGCTGCCTGCCTGGCTGATATTGCAAGTCAGACTGCGTACGGACGTGTCGCGCTTGCGTGCAGTGGTTGCGCCTGCGGCCACATTGACCGGCGTTCTTGTGGCCAGCGCTGCCGTCATGCTTGCGCAGTATTCGCAATTTGCTTCTGCCGCGCGCAACAAAGATGTGTCTTTTCACACGGTTGCGCCAGTCAATATGGTGGCTGCTGCGATCTCGCAGGCTTACGCGTTGAGCGCGGCGTCAACTGTGCGCGCCGCGCGCGGGGCGGACGCGCATCAAGGCTATGCCATTGAGAAACCGCGGCTGGTGGTGCTGGTGCTGGGTGAAACCGCGCGCGCGCAGGATCATGGACTCAACGGCTATGAGCGTGACACCACACCGCGCATGCGGGCGGCGGGCGGCATCTACTTTGCCGACACTGAAAGCTGTGGCACGGCCACGGCCATATCCTTGCCTTGTATTTTTTCGGGCTTCACGCGCGAGCAGTTCAGCCTGTCCAAAGGCCGCAGCAATGAAACCCTGATCGACGTGGTGGCACGCAGTGGCGCGCGTGTGATCTGGCTGGACAATGATGCAGGGTGCAAAGATGTCTGCGGCCGTGCGGAGTATGTTGATCTAAACAACGCAACCGATAAGCGCTGGTGCCTGGAGCCCGGCAATTGCTTCGATGAAATCCTCTTGCAGGGACTGGAACCGCGTCTGCGTGCAGGCAGCAAAGACACGCTGCTCGTGCTGCACCTGAAAGGCAGTCACGGCCCGGCCTACTACAAGCGCTATCCGCCAGCGTTTGAGCGCTTTACGCCCACCTGCCAATCAAGCGACTTGTCATCGTGCGATCCGCAAACGATCCGCAACGCCTACGACAACACTATTCTGTACACCGATCATATGGTGGGCGAGGTCACCGTCCTGCTGCAGCGCCTTTCTGACCAGTTCGCCACGGCGCTGCTCTACGTTTCGGATCACGGCGAGTCGCTGGGGGAGGGTGGGCTATATCTGCACGGCATGCCTTACGCCATTGCGCCCAAAGAGCAGACCCGCGTGCCAATGTATGCGTGGGTGTCGCCCCAGTTCGCCGCGATGGAGCGCTGGGATACCGGCTGCATGGCCGCGCAAGCAAAACTACCGCGCAGCCATGACTATGTGTATTCGACGCTGCTGGGAATGATGGAAGTGGACACCGCTGAATACAAGCACGCACTGGACTTGTTTGAAACTTGCGATCAGCATGTGGATGAGAAGCACGCCAGGCGCGCGAAGCCATAGCCGCATGCGGACACCCTGTTTATCAGCGGGTGAATACAGGTAAGTACGCAATATTCATGCGCTTTTCGAGCCAAAAATGGCTGAAAATCCGCATGAATACTGCGTAGAGGCTGCTTGGCTACCATTGCTTCACGGCACACGCTATGACGTTTGCGCTGAAGCGTCAATCCTCGCCGTCCCAATAATCCAGCGCAGTTTCGCTGCGATGCAGCCGCCGGCCTTGCATGATTGGTCCGTCCACGCGGCCGGGAAACACGCCGTACTTGCCCGAATCGGGGTACTCGCACACCTCGGGTCGCTCTTGCGTGCTGATGGACAAGTACTTCAACGGCGCATCCGAGGTGTTGAGAATGTGATGCGGATACTCGGGGCCGGCGGGGATCGTGATCACGTCCCCGGCTTTGAGCGGAATCATCTCACCGGCCACACGCAGCGTGCCGCTGCCTTCGATGATGACAAACAGCTCTTCCTGCGCGTAATGAAAATGGTAGGGGCAGGAGCGCTTGCCGGGCGGCACAATGTCAAAGCCAAAGCCCAGCTTCTTGGCCGCCGTGCCATCGGATAAGCCTGCCGTGTGCGATTGATATAGCGGCGCGCGCTCAAACAATTCTCTTGGTGCGTCGTTGAAGTTGCGGATCAGTTTTTCGCGCAGCTCCTGCGCCTTGCCGGTGAGTGTTGTCATGGCGTTCTCCAGTTACGGAATGGTTTTGAGCGGCGCCTCGCCCAGCTTTACAAATTTCAGCCCGCGCGCCTGCAATTGCGGCAGCACTTCGATCAATGCCGCTGCAGTGGCCGATGCCGGGTGATTCATGTGCGCGATGATCACATCACCTGCCTGTACTTTGCCAAGCCGCGCGAGCACGGCTTGTTTGCCGAGCGTTGCGCCGACATCTGCGTTGACAGAAAACCCGGCGAGCTGAAAGCCCATGCGCTCAATTTGCGTGATGGCCTCGCGGTCGTACAGGGCGGTCGCGCCCCGGTACCACAGCGGTTTGCGGCCAAACGCTTGCGCAACCGCGTCTGCGCCGCCTTGCACCTCGCGCCGCAAACCCTCCAGATCGCCCACGCCCGCAATGCCAAAAACGCGGCGGCCCTCACCTAGCACGGCAGGCACATGGCGCGCGCCGTGGTTTTCGATCTGAAACAGCTGCGGATGTGCCCGCAAGTCGGCAGCGCCCTGCGGGTTTTGCTTGATCCAGCGCTGCGTGGCAAAAATCGTGGCGGCAATCTGCTGCTGCACCAAAAAATCAATCAATGCTTTGTCATAAGCGCCGCTGCATGCATCCAGCGTCAGCGCGACCGCGCCGGACACCGGATTGGCCAGGCGTTGATGCAGCTCGACCGGGCCTGCATGCGCTATGGCGTTTGCGCACAAAGCAAGCAACAGGGCAATGCGCGGGATGACGTGTTTGATCATCGTAGAAGAATACTGCGCCGCACGAAAACTTTGATTTTTCGCAAGACAAATCACGCGCGAGCGCCTATTCTGAAGCTGCATCAAACGCAGCGGGTCAAACCAAAGTGTCGGGTGCAAAATTGAGGGGTCTGGTGATCAGACCAACGCACCGGTGCCATTGTGCGCAGTGCTGGATGAAGACATACCTCAGACTTGCGCTTCGTTGTGAAACAAGGCAAGGGTTCTTCACCGAGCCCGCTATCTCTCGCGAGATGGCGGGCTTTTTTATGCGCCGCTGCGCTTGCATTCGCGCCCGCGCGCGGCACAATGCGGCTTGGCTTCTGAACGCCGCAAGAAAGTTTCATGGCAGAAAACGCATTGGACTCACCGTGGTTGCAGCATCGCCGCCGTACGCTGCTGCGCGCTTTGGCAGGCGTGGCCGCGCTAGGTGCCGCGCCCAATCTGCGCGTGTCGGCCAATGCCAATGCATCGCCGGACGCCGCGCTCGCAGATTTCTGCCGCACCCGCCGCTTTGAAACTGCGCTGCCCACTGGGCTGCAAGGCGATTTCATGCGCATCACACCGCTTGAGAACGTAGGTGAGCTGCGCACATCACCACTACCGGCGATTGCTGTGCCGGACGCGCCGCGCCTTTCCGCCGGCTTTGTTGTGACCGGCGCGCAGGGGCGCATAGTCAACGCGGTATTGCTGGCCGATGCCGGCCGCCGCATCGCGCTTGCGCAGGTCAATGCGCTGGCGCAGCGCACATCCTGGCATTGGCACGGCATCGCGTTGCCGGAAGCGCTTGATGGTGTGCATGCGCTGACCGATCCCGCGCAGAACTTACCGCTTGAATTCACCACACCCGCGCGCGGCGGCACTTTCTGGCTGCATCCGCACCCGCACGGTGAAACCGCCAAGCAGACGTTTCTCGGCCTGGCCTGCCCGCTGATCGTGCGCGACGAGGCTGAGCGCGCACTCGCCAAGCAGCTTGAGCTTGCGCTGGGCGAAAATGATGTGGTGCTGCAACTGCAAGACGCGCGCTATGGCGCAGATGGCCGCGTGGTGTACGCGCCCCGCGCAGGTGAGGCATACGAAGGCATGTTTGGTGCCTGCGTCACAGTCAACGGCGTGGATGCGCCGGTGTGGGATGCGCCTTCTGGTTGGCTGCGGCTGCGCATCATCAACGCCGCCAATGCGCGCATGTTCAAGCTGGGTGTACGGCAGGGCGGCGCATGGCAGCCGATGCTGCTGATCGGCGTTGATCAAGGCCTGCTGCCCGCGCCGATTGAAACGCAGTATGTATTTCTTGCGCCCGGCCAGCGCATTGACGTGCTGCTGGATACGCGCGTGTGGAGCACCGCGGTGCCGGCGTTTCTGGCCAGCGACACATTTGACCCCATGCACGGCAAAGCGCAGGCGCACGCGTCAAGCGGCCTGCCGCACGGCAGCGGCATTGCGCTGATGCAGATCAAGCCCGGCAAGCCTGCGCTGCGCTTGCCGCCGCTGCCCAAGGTGCTGGATGACACCGCGCGCTGGCAGGGCGCGGTGCCCGAGGTTGACCGTGACTTCACGCTCACCACCACCGGCACGCTGTGGCGCATGAACGGCAAGACCTTCAAGCTGGACGAGGTGCCCATTGAGCTGGCGCGTGGCGCGCGCGAAATCTGGAGCTTCAACAACAGCCAGCGCGCCATGCCGCACCCGATGCATGTGCACGGGTTTGGTTTTGCGGTGCTTGCGCGCAAGGACAGCCCGGAGCAGGTGCGCGCGCTGGCGATTGATGCGCAGGGCCGGCTTGCCAACGATTTGGGTATCAACGACACAGTGCTGGTATGGCCGGGCGAGACCGTGCGGATTGCGGTGGATTTTGCGCACCGCTTTACCACCGCGCAGCGGTACGTCGTACATTGCCATAATCTGGAACATGAAGACGGCGGCCTGATGCTTAACTTCAGAGTTGCCGCGTAAAAATGGAGACAGCATGAATTTTTTGGACAAGTTCTTTGTAGCCGCCGCATTGGCGGTGCTCGCTAGCGCGGGCCACGCGCAGCGCGCCTACGTCACCAATGAAGACAGCGGCAGCATCTCGATCATTGATACCGCCAAGGACGAAGTAGTGGGCACCATCAAGGTGGGTGCAAAACCGCGCGGCGTAGGCATCGCCCAAGGCAAACTGTTTGTCAGCGATCAGCCGGCCAACGGGCTGGAGGTGATTGACATCGCCAAAGGCGCGGCGATTGACAAGATCAAGCTGGGCGAGTCGCCCGAAGGCGTGTACGCCAGTAGTGATGGCAAATGGATCACCGCCGCGGTGGAGCTGGGCAATAGCGTCGCGTTTATCGACGCAGCCACCCACAAGAAAGTGTTTGAAGTGAAAGTCAAAGGTGACAATCCCGAGCATGCCGTGTTCAGCCCGGACGGCAAGTGGGTCTATGTCAGCGCCGAAGAAGCGCAGCAGGTGGACATCATTGATGTAGCTGCGCGCAAGCAGGTCAAGCAGCTGGAAGTTGGCAAGCGGCCGCGCGGCATTGCGTTTACGCCAGACAGCAAGGTGGCGTATGTGGCCTGCGAAAATTCAGACGTGGTGGTGGCAATCGACACGGAAAAACAAGTCGTCATCAAGACCATTAAGGCCGGCGCGCGCAGCAATGGCTTGACGATGCATCCGAATGGCAAAACGGTTTACGTCAGCAACGGCCGCGACGCGAGCGTGATGGCGATAGACACAGCGAGCAATGAGGTCACCGCGACCATCGCCGTAGGCAAGCGGCCCTGGAACATGGCAATCACGGCGGACGGCAAAAAACTCTACGTCGCCAATGGCCGCAGCAACAGCGTGAGCGTGATCGATACCGAGGCGAAGAAAGTCGTGAAAGAAATCGCGGTGGGCAGCGTGCCCTGGGGCGTATTTATCGCGCCGTGAGAAGCGAGCACGCAATATCCATGCGGGTTTTGAGGCAAAAATGCCTGAAAAAGCGCATGGATATTGCGTGATTGGTTTCTCGATCTGTGCTTTTTTGCTGTCACGTGCCTGTCAGCATGCGGTAAAGCTTGTCCTTCAAATGCAGGCGCTGCTTTTTCAAATCCTCCAGCGCAAAATCGTCCACGCTTGAGCGGCCCGCCTCGCTTTCGGTAATGCGGGCGTCTAGCTGATCATGCTGCGTGAGCATGTGCGCAAAGTGTGTATCGCTGCCCTTGAGCGCACGCGTTTTGTCGGCCAGTTGCGGGAATTCCTTGTCCAGCGCGTGCGAGAGGATTGGCTTTGGCATTACGGCCCCCGTGTTGTGGATATTGAGTGCGCCTGCGCAGTGTGGCACGCATGATCCTGCGGCGCAATCACTCAAGCAGGCCACTTGGTGGTGAAGCCGTGCCTAAAATTGGTGGATGCCTATCCACGCGGCTGCTCACGAGGTTGATTCACGCTACGCCTGGCTGCGCCTGGCCGCGGCGCTGGCGCTGATGACCATCGGCAGCGGCGCCATGTACGTGATCGCGGTGGTGCTGCCCACGGTGCAGGCCGAGTTTGGCGTTGCGCGTGCCGATGCATCGCTGCCCTACACATTGATGATGGTGGGTTTTGGCCTGGGCGGCGTTCTGATGGGCAAGCTGGCTGACCGCTATGGCGTAATGACAGTGGTTCTGATCGGCGCGGCGGGTCTGGGCGCAGGCTTTATCGCCGCCGGCAACGCAGGCAGCTTGATGGGCTTTGCGCTCGCGCACGGCGTGCTGCTGGGTGCCTTTGGCAGCGCGGCGACGTTTGCGCCGCTGGTGGCCGATGCATCGCTGTGGTTTGCCAAGCGGCGCGGCATTGCGGTGGCCATCTGCGCCAGCGGCAACTACGTGGCCGGTGCGCTCTGGCCACCCATCGTGCAGCATTTTGTGGAAACTGTGGGTTGGCGGCAGACTTATATCGGCCTGGGCGTTTTTTGCGCGCTGACCATGCCGCTGCTCGCACTGCGCATGCGCGCGCGGCCGCCTGCCGCCACGGCGCCGGCAGTGCAACTTGCGCATGCATCGCCCTCAGACCGGCCGTTTGGCCTCTCCTTGAGTCAAGCGCAGCTTTTGCTGTGCGTAGCTGGCGTGGCCTGCTGCGTGGCGATGTCGATGCCGCAGGTGCATATCGTTGCCTACTGCGGCGATCTAGGCTACGGCGCGGCGCGCGGCGCAGAAATGCTCTCGCTCATGCTCGCCTGCGGCATCATCAGCCGGCTTGTGAGCGGCGCAATTTGCGACCGCATCGGCGGGCTGCGCACGCTGCTTTTAGGCTCTGTGTTGCAGGGCGTCGCGCTGCTGCTGTTTATTCCGTTCGATGGGCTGGTGGCGCTGTATGTGATCTCTGCGCTGTTTGGGTTGTTCCAGGGCGGCATCGTGCCCAGCTACGCCATCATCGTGCGCGAATATTTTCCGCCCGCGCAGGCCGGCGCGCGTGTGGGCACCGTGCTCATGGCCACGCTGTTTGGCATGGCGCTTGGCGGATGGATGTCCGGCAAAGTGTTTGATCTGACCGGCTCATATCACGCCGCCTTCATCAACGGCGTGGCCTGGAACGCGCTGAATCTTGCGATTGTGCTGTTCTTGCTGGGTATTACGCGGCGCGCGCGCAAGCAGGGGCTTGCAGCGACTTCTTAAAGCGATCTACGCAATATCCATGCGCCTTTTGAGGCAAAAATGGCTCAAAAGGCGCATGGATATTGCGTAGAGCATAGGGTGTCATTGCGAGTAAAGCGAGGAATC
>JBJOQV010000316.1:0-4815 GCA_046049785.1 Pseudomonadota bacterium | reverse complement strand
CGATGCCTGCGTCAACATTTTATTTAATCAAGTAGATACGGACATCGCAGGGATCACGGCGCTGCGGACCACTTACACAACGCTCAATCTTGGCACGGCGTTTCATTATGTTGGGATTCAGTTGTTCCCCGGTGTATGGCAAGGCAGCAAGGACGAGATCGTCGACCATTTTGTGGGCACCCCCTACATGGGAAATTTGCCTTTGATTGGAACAAGCCGCGAACTTGCCAGGCGGGACTTTTCGGCCAAACAATCGGTCTTGGCTGAGCTGGTGCATTGGTTTATTGACAAGCAATTAGTCACTGCAAATTCTGTGACTGAAAAAATACTGACCAATATCGAAAGTATCCATACCGTGGCCGACATGGCGGCCGTGACCGGTATCACGCCTCGCCATCTGCAACGAACGCTCAAGCAAACCACTGGGTTCTCGCCACACGATTTGATCAAAGTATTGCGCCTGCAGCAGTCGTTCAAGCAGCACTACTTGGATTTGTACGCCGACCAATCACACTTCATTCATTCCTTTCGCAAAATGGCGGGTTACACGCCCGCGAAATACGCCGAAAAGTTTGATGTCTGATCCATACAATCCCTGCCGCGCGTAACTGTCTACAGTTGAACTCTTTCATGAAACAAGGAGTTCAACATGGCAAAAACAAATGCAATTGGATGGTTTGACATCTACGTCAACGATATGAATCGGGCGGCTGCGTTCTATGAGAGCGTACTGATGCAAAAGCTTGAGAAGATCGGCGACCCAACGGGCGAAACACAGATGATGAGCTTTGGCGCCGATATGAAATCCTACGGCGCATCTGGTGCACTGGTAAAGGCAGCCCATGCTCGCCCTGGCGTAGGCGGCACGATGGTGTACTTCAGCGTAGATGATTGCTCAGTAGAAGAGTCGCGCGTTGTTGCCGCGGGAGGCAAAGTAGTGAGGCCAAAATTCTCCATCGGCGAGTTCGGCTGGGTGACGCTTTGCGAAGATTCTGAAGGCAATATGTTCGGCCTGAACTCAATGAAATAACGCACATGTGGCGCAACGCCCCTCGCACCAAGGCTTGCGAGTGTGCCAGTTCTGGCTATAGCGCGCTAGAGGGATAAGGTCGGCTAAGTTGAGATTATAAAATGCGAATACGCAGTATTCATGCGCTTTTGCAACCATTTTTGCCTCAAAACCCGCATGGATACTGCGTGCTTTGTTCTATGTTTTGACCGGCCTTCCAAGCACGTAGGTCTGCTCCACCACTCGATCGTCGCCCAGAACGATCATGGCAAACAGCAGCTCATCCAGGTTATGTGCTTGCGTACTCTTGCGTGCCAGCAGCGGTGTGGCCTGTGGGTTGAGCAGCACAAAGTCGGCCTCGCAACCCGTTTGCAGGTTGCCGATCACGCCGTCCAATCCCAAGGCTTGCGCTGCGCCGTGCGTGTGCTGCCACCACAGTGCTTGCGGACTCAAACTCACCCCCTGTTTTGTGCCGCCCTCGCGGCCCACGTAGTAGGCGGCGAGCATGGTGTGAAACGGTGAAAAACTGGTGCCGCCGCCCACATCGCTAGCCAGCGCATACTTGAAGCCAGCCTGCTGCGCTCTGGCGTAGTCAAAGAATCCGCTGCCTAAAAACAAATTGCTGGTGGGGCACACAGCGGCGGCTGCGCCGGTGGCGCGCATGCGGGCGCGGTCGTCATCATCGAAATGAATGCAGTGCGCGTATACGGCGCGCGGACGCATCAAGCCAAACTCTTCATACACAGCAAGGTATGAGCGCGCCGCTGGAAACAGTTCTTTTGCCAGCGCGATTTCTTCCAGGTTCTCCGCTACGTGGGATTGAATCCACACATCTGCATACGCGGCCGCAAGCTCAGCCGCGCCGCGCAGCTGCGCCGGCGTACAAGAAGGCGCAAAGCGCGGTGTGATCGCGTAGCCCAGCCGGCCCTGCCCAGTGAGCGGCGCATGCCATTTGCGGATGAGTGCTTCGGTATCAATCAGGCTTTGCTCGGTGTTATCACGCACGCCATCCGGACTTTCACGGTCTTGCAAAACCTTGCCCGCGATGAGGCGCATGTTTGCTTGCTGGGCGGCGGCAAAGATCGCCTCCGCAGCAGCCAGATGCGATGTGGCAAAAGTCAGCGCGGTGGTGACGCCATTGCGCAGCAATTCTTTAATGAAAAAATCTGCAGTCTGCGCGGCATGCGCGGGATCGGCAAACTTGCTTTCGACGGGAAACGTGTAGTCGTTCAGCCAGGGCAAGAGCCCATCTGCCGGCGCACCAATCACGTCCACCTGCGGGTAGTGAATATGCAGGTCTATGAAACCCGGCGCAATGATGCGGCCCGGCAGATGCTGCACTTCAAGCTGCGCGTACTTGCCGCGCAGCGCTGCAAAGTCGCCCACATCAGCGATGACCCCGTCTGCATCCACCACGAGCAGGCCATCCTCTTCAAGCTGCGCCTGCGCATCTACGAAACGCAGAATCCTGGCGCGATACGCGTTCATTGTTGCTGGCATGCGGCGCGGTCAAACCTGAGCGCGCGCAAACGCAGCATCAAGCTGTGCGACGTAGCCGCGCTTCTCACTGGCAGATGCAAAACTTGCCTCAAAACTGTTTTTTGCAAGCGTGTACACCTGTTCAAGACTAAGGTTCAGTGCGGCGATGGACTGCACATAGTTTTCATTCACATAGCCACCAAAGTACGCAGGGTCATCGGAATTGATCGTTGCCACCAGGCCAGCAGCCAGCAACTGCGGCAGCGTGTGATCAGCCAATTTGGGAAACACGCAAAGTTTTTGATTTGACAGCGGGCACACGGTCAGCGGCACGCGCTCCTGCGCAAGCCGCGCCATCAGGCGCGCGTCATGCACGGCCTGCACACCGTGATCGATGCGCTCGACCTTGAGCAGATCCAGCGCGCTCCAGATGTAGGCTGGCGGCCCCTCCTCGCCCGCGTGCGCGACCACGCGAAACCCAAGTTCGCGGCAGCGCGCAAACACGCGCGCGAACTTTTCCGGAGGATGGCCCACTTCGCTGGAATCCAGGCCCACACCAATGAAGTGCTCACGCATCGGCAAGGCTTCTTCAAGCGTGGCGAAAGCCGATTCTTCGCTCAGATGCCGCAAAAAGCACAGAATCAGGTGGCCGCGTACGCCAAGTTGCAACTGCGCATCGGCAAGCGCGCGCGACAGGCCGGCAATCACAGTGCGGATCGAAATACCGCGCTCGGTGTGGGTTTGCGGGTCAAAGAAAATCTCTGCATGCGCCACGTTATCCGCCGCGGCGCGCTGCAGGTACGCCCATGCCATGTCATAGAAATCCTGCTCATGAATCAGTACGCTCGCACCGGCGTAGTAGATGTCCAAAAAGCTTTGCAGATCGGTGAACGCATACGCCGAGCGCAGCGCATCCACACTGGCGTAAGGCAAGGAAACGCCGTTGCGCTTGGCAAGCGCGAAGATCAGTTCCGGCTCTAGCGAACCTTCGATATGAATGTGCAGCTCGGCCTTGGGCATGCTGCGGGCAAACGCGATCACATCCTCCATCTACTTCTCCATGCAAAAAAGGGCCGCGCTGGGCGGCCCTTTTCAGGCAATCAACCAGGCAACAACTACTTGCCTTCCGGCACTTTGCCTTCCACACCCTTGACGTAGAACTTGACGCCGCTCAAAAACTTGTCGTCGGCAACCGCATCCTTGGCAAGCACTTCTTTGCCGTCTTGACCCACAATCGGGCCTTTCCAGATGTTGTAGGTACCTGCTTTCAGGCCTTTCTTGATCTCTTCAATCCGCGCTTTAGTCTCAGCCGGCACATCTTCAGCAATGGACACCATGTCGATGGCGCCTTCTTTCACGCCCCACCACGTACCGCTGCTGCCTGTCCATTTACCTTCCAGCGCTTCACGTGTGGCCTTGATGTAGTAAGGCCCCCAGTTGATGATGGCAGAACCCAGATGTGCTTTGGGGCCGTAGGCGGTCATGTCAGAATCCCAGCCAAATGCGCGCACGCCTTTGTCTTGCGCGGTTTTGAGCACTGCGGCGGAGTCGGTGTTCTGGAACAGCACATCTGCACCGCCGTTGATCAGCGCAGTTGCGGCTTCGGTTTCCTTGGGCGGGTTGAACCACTCATTGACCCACACCACCTTGGTCTTGATTTTCGGGTTGCTTGACTGCGCGCCGAGCGTGAAGCTGTTGATGTTGCGGATTACCTCGGGAATCGGGATCGAAGCGACCACGCCCAGCGTGTTCTTTTTGGTCATCTTGCCTGCGATCACGCCGGCCATATACGCGCCTTCGTAGGTGCGGCTGTCATAGGTGCGCATGTTGGCAGCGGTCTTGTAGCCGGTGGCATGCTCGAACATCACCTTGGGATTGTCGGCTGCGACTTTGAGCATGGGCTCCATGTACCCAAATGTGGTGCCGAAAATCAGTGTGTTGCCTTGGCCGGCCATGTCACGGATCACGCGCTCTGCATCGGCGCTCTCGGGCACGCTTTCAACAAACGAGGTTTTGACCTTGTCGCCAAACTCTTTTTCGATTGCCTTGCGGCCGTTGTCGTGCGCAAACGTCCAGCCGCCATCGCCCACCGGGCCAACGTAGGCAAAGGCGATTTTCAGTGGCTCGGGCTTGGCCGGCGCGGGTGCTGCGGCCGGCGCTGGAGCAGGTTTTGGCTCCTCTTTTTTGCTGCAACCTACTGCAGCCACTGCGATTGCGGAAAGCGCGGCGACTTTGATCAGCGCGCGCTTGGTGAGCTTGGTCATGTGTTTTTCCTCTTTCGGGAAGGTTGACGGTTGAATCCCACAAACAGCAAATTGTAAAAGCTA